>CALCCB010000104.1 GCA_937899625.1 uncultured Bacteroidota bacterium | reverse complement strand
TAAAAACAGTATGCTCAGTGAGTTCTCTACCTTGTTCATTCACTATTTTCTGTTTGATTGCACAAACACTGTCTTCCAATAAATTTGTATTGTACAATTCAAAATACAACGGAATGATATTCAATTCTTCCGGGTAATATGTAGATAATCTTGGAATAAGGGTTAATCCTGATTTATTGAAGACTGATTCTGTTTGACTTTTGTATACTAATTCTGCCACTTCAATGTCAGAGATCGTAATGGTTTCATTATAGTCTTCCATTACAACGGGTATTGTGGCTTTGATAGCGCCTGAAGTGCTGTTGAGATCTGACAATTCGAGCTTCATTGTGTATTTCCCTGGTTTAAGGACAAATCTTCTCAAGTCATAAAAATCTTCAACAATACTATCCTTCATCAAGGGAGAACTAAGTCTGTATGCATCAGAGATGATCAATGAGTCATTTTCATAGAATGAAAGCATAACGGCTAATTCACCGATTAATCCGCCATCAAGTCCTTTGTATTCAATTGAGGTTCCATCGAATTGAAAATAGGTTTCAAGATAGTTTCCTGTTTCAGGGGCATAAAATTGCTTGCTGTCAAGATACGCTCTCAATTTTCTTGATTGCTGCGAGAATCCGTTCATCACGAAAAGAGATGAGAAGGCAACAAATAGTAAATTCCTCAAGTTTAACACCATACGTAATGTAAAAGTAGTGATTTTCGTGTTGAGAATATAATATCGCCTTTCTGTTGTATGATTGGATGTTAAAACAGATTTATCTGTCTGATAGGCAATGTGATCGGTATTTCGGCTGTTTTTTTTCTTGTTTTTTTTAGTAAACTGCTTGTCAGAATTAGAAGTATTGCTACTTTTGCCGCGGAGAGTTGGCAGAGTGGTCGATTGCGGCGGTCTTGAAAACCGTTGTACCGAGAGGTACCGGGGGTTCGAATCCCTCACTCTCCGCCAGAAAAAAGAGACAGTAACTGTCTCTTTTTTTTTGTCTCTACTTTTAGGTAAAAAAAGTATTTTGACAAGGATTTACAACAAAATAGAATGTCAGGAAGGATAGTGGTTATTGGTGGTGGTGCTGCAGGTTTTTTTTCAGCGATCAGAGCAAAGGACGTATTTCCTGAGCATGAAGTGATCATTCTTGAAAAATCTCAAAAAACCTTGAGTAAAGTAAAGGTTTCAGGAGGAGGTCGGTGTAACGTGACCAATATTGTTTCTGATCCGAAAGAATTATCGTCCTTTTATCCTAGAGGTCAGAACTTTTTGAAAAAAGCGTTTTCCCAGTTTACAAGTTCGGATACGGTTCACTGGTTTGAGACGAGAGGCATAAAAATGAAAGTTTATCCGGATAATTGCATTTTTCCGGTCGCAAATAATTCTCAGGTGATCATTGATTGTTTTCGTGATGAATGCGAGAGATTGGGTGTTCAAATCGAAATGAGCACAGGTGTACAGAAGATAATAAAGAATGAAAGGTTTACGCTCACTACTTCAAATGGGGAGCTAGATGCTGATAAATTAATCATTACCATCGGAGGGCAGCCTAAAAAAAGCGGTTTGCAATGGCTTGAGGAAATGGGACATACGATCATTGATCCAGTTCCTTCTCTTTTTACATTTAACATGCCTGATGAACCTATTACTGAACTGATGGGAAATGTTATCGATAAGGCAAAAGTGAAAATCAAAGGAGAAAAACTTGAAGGAAATGGTCCTCTATTGATTACCCATTGGGGAATGAGTGGGCCTGCAATTCTTCAATTATCAGCCTGGGGAGCAAGGATCTTGCATGATAAGGACTATAATTTCGAAGTGCTGGTGAACTGGTTGGATTCAACCAAAGAAGGTGAGTTACGTGAAAAACTTGCTTTTTGCATGGAAGAATACAATGATAGGCACATAGGGAATGTTCATCCATTTCCGATCACCCTAAGGCTGTGGAAGCATCTTTTGATGAGGTCTGGAATTAAAGAAACAACAAGGTGGCGCGAGTTGGGGAAGAACCAATTGAACAAACTTGTGAATACGCTGATCAATGATTGTTATCAGGTAAATGGAAAGACAACTTTTAAAGAAGAGTTTGTTACGGCAGGCGGGGTAAGCTTACAGGATATAAATGTGCAAACGATGGAGAGTAAAAAGGTTCCGGGAATTTTCTTTGCCGGAGAAGTTATGGACATCGATGGAATAACTGGAGGATTCAATTTTCAAGCCGCCTGGACAACGGCTTTCATAGCCGGAAGTAATGTAGGGACATAAAAAAAAGCGACCGAAGCCGCTTTTCTATTTATAAGATCATATTATTGTTTTGAGTAGGTAGCCGTACAAGTACCATTACCACCGATTCCCGGAAGAGAATTATCGTATGTGTATGTGACTGTAAACTCATCACCAGTGCTATTCATTGTACCTGTTCCTGAATAGGTAATTGTACCTATCCCAGCTATGTCATAACTTTGATTAGGGACTGTAATATTAAATCCGCTTACGGTAGCGTTTGCTGTACCTCCAGATGCGATATTAAGACCACTTGGCAATAGGATTGGAATAGGAGGGATAGAAATCGAGAACATCCCATCGATAACAATGTCACTTGTACCTGTTCCAATAGTAATGGTTGGAGCTGAATTCAATGGGAATGAAGTTCCGCAATCAGAAGCCACAGTCCATGTACCTTCCCAGTTTGATTGACCAATCACAACATTTACAGTTCTGCTAGCAGTTGTAGTACCATATTGATTTGTAGCGGAATAAGTTACAGTGTAGCTTCCAGTAGTTGTTGTGTTAACAGCGGAAGTGTTACTGGAAACAGCAACAGGAGAACCATCGTGATTGTATGCAACAGCACCCGCATCAGTGTATGTATCTCCAACATTAACAGAAACGGTAGAAGCACCATTTAGAGTAATTATTGGTTTGTACGTACAAGAACCATCATCTTTTTTGGCTTTTGAAGAGTAATTGGTAGCCTGAGTATCGGTACATCCCTTCTTTTTACATGCTGGCAATATAAGCGCCGCAGTTAATGCTAGTAATAGTAGTTTTTTCATTTTAGATTTCTTTTTGGGCTAATATACAATAGTCTATAATAACTCAATAAAATGTTCAAAAAAAAAGCTTCACTAAAAAGTGAAGCTTGAGTGGGAGATGAGGGGTTCGAACCCCCGGGCCCTCCCGATTGCTGTGCATCGGGATGCTCTAAATATCAGCAGAGATTAGTTTTTGAATCATAGTTCTGGATTTCCAAGATTTGATTTCTTTTTCAAACATGATTGCATCTGTCCGATTTACAAAATCTTTCTTGTAGACAATCTTCCAATCTGAGGATCTATTTGTATAACCCTTGTTTTTATTGTTATGCTTTTTTAATCTGGAATTGATGTCATTCGTTGATCCGACGTAATACTTATCAGCTGATTCAGAATAAAGAATGTAAGTACAAAACATAAAAAAGAATACAAAAAAAAGCTTCACTAAAAAGTGAAGCTTGAGTGGGAGATGAGGGGTTCGAACCCCCGACCCCCTGCTTGTAAGGCAGGTGCTCTAAACCAGCTGAGCTAATCTCCCGGATCTGCTGAAAATCTCGTTTGATTCCCGTAATGCGAGTGCAAATATAAGCGTGTTTTTGGTAAACACAACTCTTTTTTGAAAAAAATTATGCAAAAAAATCACTGATTAAAAAGAAACTACCGAATACAAGAATAGTATCTTCCTTATTTGCAGAACTTTGAATTTCTGAAAGCGCACCTTTGGGATTATCAAAAATAGGTGAGTTCAGATTCATTTTACTATTTATTCTTTGAAGTTGATCAATAGTTAAGCTTCGCTCATTTCTAAAAGTCGTTAAATACAATTTGCAATCTTTCGGAAATAATCCGACGATCTTATCTAACTCCTTGTCTGCGCTGCTTCCATACAGAATGTGTAATGTTCCATTATTGATCTTTTTTAGAGCAGAAAGGGTGGCTGCAATTCCTTCTGGATTGTGAGAGACATCAAAAATGGTTAATGGCGAGTCCGAAATGATTTCCATTCGACCAAAAAATCCCGTATTTGATTTAATCGAGCTTAAGCCATTTTGAATTTCCTGAGATTCAATTGGTCTGATTTTCTTTTCCTTTTGTAGAATTGAAATTATGTTCAGAACAGTATTTATGTTCTCCTTTTGATATTCGCCTAAAAAGGGCAGAGTGTATTGATCATGAAATAGTGTTTCGGCGAAATAAAGAGGTGCATCAATTTCTTCAGCGACATTTCTGAATACCCTTTCTGTAGATGGATCTCTTTTACCAATTATTACAGGGGCTGAAGATTTGATAATTCCTGCCTTTTCTGTAGCTATTTTCTCAATTGTATCACCAAGTATAGCCGTGTGTTCCATGCTAATTGTGGTTATTACCGAAATTTCAGGTTTTATAACGTTAGTAGCATCTAACCTTCCTCCCAATCCAGTTTCAATCACACAGTATTCACACTCTTCATTTTTAAAGTGTTCAAGAGCCATGGCAAATGTTACCTCAAAAAAGGAAGGAGAAAAATCCAAGTCATATGATCGAACTTTAAGGCAAAAGTCGATCACATCTTTTTCATTGATCATTTTGCCATTCACTCTAATTCGTTCCCTAAAGTCCGAGATATGTGGTGAAGTGAATAATCCGGTCTTGTAACCTGCCTCGGTTAAAACTGAGGCTGTCATAGCCGAAACAGAGCCTTTACCATTCGAGCCCGCAATGTGAACAAATTTCAGTTCTTTTTCAGGGTGACCAATCAGAGACAACATTTTTTTTGTGTTGTCTAATGTTGGCTTATAGGCTTTACTTCCTATTAACTGATAAGAGGGGAACTGATTGAAAAGCCAAGTGATGGTTTCCTGATATTGTTCAGCGAGCATTGATTTTAACTGTCAGGAATTGAGTTACCAAACCTGTTCCAGGGGCCTTGTTGTATTTAACCTGATTCTTTACTGCAGCAATTACCTGATTGATGATTCTTTGATCAGTTGTTGTTGTTTTAGAAGTACTATTTGCTGAAACAACAACTCCATCTGCATTTATTGTAAGCTTCAGATAAATAGTAACATCATTATCTGTAACAATGTGGTCAACTGAAGGATCGTTTAATCGCGTTCTTCCCTCACCAGAACCAGGACCGCCAGGTCCACTTCCACCGGCTCCTGTATCATTTCCAAACGGACTTGTACCAGATCCTTGTGTTCCATTGTTTCCTCCACTGCCAAAAGGATTATTCGATTGAGTAGTTGTAGAGGAGGTATTTGTCGAAGTAGTCTGGCTATTCGTATTGGTAGAATGCCCTGAATGCGTCGCAGTCTTACTTGGTTTATTTGTAGCCAGAATTTGCTCCTGTTGAGGTTTAGGCTCAGTTACCGGATCATTTGTTGGAGAACCTGATCCGGCATTGCCCATATCAACCTTTAAATTTTTGAGATCAATCTCTTCCATGATCGTTTCAGCCTTCATGACAAAGTCTTTCGGCGGAGGATCGGCCATTTCAAATGTAACTATCCATAAGATCACAAATAACAATACCAATAGCACAGCAGCACTGATCCAGGCGATCTGCTCATCTTTTTTATCTGATATGGCGCGAACTGCTGTCGACATTAATTACTTATTTATCGTATGATAAGACAGGATCCCATGCGTTTGCCTGAGATAAGGCTAACACATTGAAAACTGCTTCATAGCTGGCATTACGATGACCGGCAATCTTAAGTTTCATTTTCCCGGATTTTTCTACTGCACTTGCTGTTATTTCTTTAATCTCATCAAATTCCATTGGCTCTTCCATTGATCCGCCAGGAAGCACTACGTACTGATTATCTTCGGTAACGATAACTGTTGCTTCGACAGGATCGATAACAGGCTTTATGTCCTGATCCGTCTTAGGAAGATCAATTGGAGTTTGATTGTTTGACATCAAACTCATGATGATAAAGAAGATCAGCAAGAGAAATACAAGGTCGGTCATAGATGCCATTCCGCCTTCTATTTTTATTTTATTTCTTGAACTGAAATCCATCTTATCTTATTTTCCAGGTGTGTTAAGTAGATCCATGAATTCAAGGGCTGCATTCTCCATTTGATATACTACCCTGCCAATTTTACCTACTAGGAAATTATATCCCATAAAAGAAATGATACCTACGATCAATCCGGCAACAGTCGTAATCATTGCAGTCATGATACCCGGAGCAATGATCTTTAATTCTAGCGAGGTTGCATTTTGTAGATCGATGAAGACCACGACCATACCTACGGTTGTACCAAGGAACCCGATCATTGGAGCTGCTCCAGCTGCCGTTGCCAGGAAATTTAAACGCTGCTCAAGTCTAAGGATCTCAAATTTCCCTGTGTTTTCGATTGTAGCAGCAATACTTTCGTTTTTAGCATTACCAATTCTTGAAATTCCTTTAGAAAGCATTCGTGCGATGGGACTGTCTGAACTGTTGCAAATGGTTCTTGCTTCATCTATTCTTCCAGCCTGAAGACTAGCTTTAACTCTATCCAGAAAGCCTCTTTCTTCCTTTGATGCCTTCTGAAGCGCTAATAATCTTTCAACGAAAACAAAGATCGCGTAACCGAGCATAAGTAGTAGGATGATATTTATGAACAATCCCATCCCTTTATTGGATTCACTGATAATGTCCCAAAGTGGAACGTCCTTTACTCCAGTTGATGCAGGAGCATCTCCCGCGGCTATTTGCATTAAAAATGATAAACTCATAATGATATTACGTTATTAAGATCGATTTATTACATGACAAGAATCAGACCAACACCGGCAATGTATCCGATGGAAGCCAAAAGGGTGATGTTTTTTAAATACCAGAAGAATGAGATCTTTTCCATTCCCATCGCAACCACACCTGCAGCAGAACCAATGATCAACATACTACCTCCAGTTCCGGCAGCGTATGCGATAAAATGCCATACTTCAGCGTCCATTTGCTCCTGGAACATTCCCATTGAGGCAGCAACCAGAGGAACGTTATCGATAATTGCTGATCCAACACCTAGAAGGGTTACAAAAAGATCTTCTGAAATCATTCCATTTACTGTGTTTCCGAAAGTAAAGATCAATCCGAGAGATTCAAGGGCAGCAACTGTCATTAGAATTCCTAAGAAGAATAAAATACTCGGCATTTCAATTTTGGACAATGCTTTGAAAGTTGGGCCATGAACATGCTCATGATCCTCAACCTGAGTTAATGAGAATTTTCTATTTGACAAAATCTCCGCCACTAATGAAACAATACCTAAGGAAAGCATCATTCCCACATAAGGAGGTAAATGGGTAATTGTTTTGAATACAGGAACAAAAACGATCATACCTAATCCCAAGGCTAGCATAAATGGACCATTCTTACTTCTTTTTTCTTCATTTCCGTCACTTTCAATATTTCCTTTGAAAATTGGAAGAAACCCTGCTATTAGAGTAGGTAAGGCCATGCAAACAAAAGATGGAAGTAATAAGTTTTTGATCAACTCCATTGCAGTAACCTTATTACCCATCCACAACATTGTTGTGGTAACATCACCTATTGGAGACCAGGCACCTCCTGCATTTGCCGCAATGATGATCATACCCGCATACCACATTCTAAGGTTGTTATCTGGAACAATTTTTCTTAGAATCGTAATTAAAACAATTGTCGCTGTAAGGTTGTCAATAATAGCAGAAAGTACAAAACCAAGAATACAAACGATCCACAACAACGTTTTCTTACTGTTTGTCTTAACAAATGTTTTTATCGTTTGAAAACCATTGAAGTGATCTGTGATTTCAACAATCGTCATTGCGCCAACAAGGAAAATTAAAATTTCACACGTTTTTCCGAAGTGATGTAAGAGTGTATGTTCCAACCAACCTGACTTGGAAGCTGAGTAAGTTACTTCGTCATGCTCTCCTAAACTGTGTAGAGGTAAATTAGCAAATCCATCTACTAATTTTCCGTGAACTGAGTCGAACCAAGTTCCAAATGAATCAAGTCCAAAAGCGATGCCGGCCCAGGCTAATGCCATCATTATAAGGGCAGGAATTAATTTATCAACTTTCAACGAATGTTCAAGGGTGATAAGCGTGTAACCCAGAACAAAAACAGATACAATAAAAATCTCCATGGTTCAGTTTTCTTAATAATCAAGCAAAACTAATTTTTTTGCTTCATTATTAAGAGAAACTTAAAAGATGTTATAAACAACAGATTCTTTATACCAACAAAAGAAACATTCCGATACCGGCCAAATAACCCAAAAGAGCAAGAATTGAAATTCGGGTTAAATACCAGAAGAATGAAATCTTTTCCATTCCCATCGCAACGACTCCTGCTGCTGACCCTATAATTAGGATGCTACCTCCAGTGCCGGCTGCATAGGCAATAAAGTGCCAAACTTCAGCATCGACACCCTCTCTGAACATACCAATACTTGCTGCTACTAATGGAACGTTATCGATGACGGCAGAAGCCAATCCGAGGAGTGTTACAAACACGCTTTCAGGAATTGCTGCGCTCACTTGCTGACCGAAATTAAAGATCAATCCGAGAGACTCCATTGAGGCTACCGTCATTAAAATTCCTAAGAAAAATAAAATCGAAGGGATCTCTATTTTACTTAAGGCCTTCATTGTAGGTCCTTTGTGGTGCTCGTCGGCTTCAGGATTGGTGAATGAGATTGATCGATTAGACAGGATCTCTGATACTGTTGCAAAGATTGATAAGGACAGCATCATTCCAACGTAAGGGGGGAGATGCGTAATTGACTTAAAAACAGGAACCGCGATAATTAAAACTAATCCAAGAATCAGCATTAATCCACCATATTTATTTTGATCACTGTCATCCGAATGATCAATTTCCATGGTTCCTTTGAAGACAGGAAGGAAGGATGCGATTATCACAGGTACGAGTACACAAAGCAACGCCGGTAATATCAGGTATTCAGTGAGTTTTACCGTTGTAACTTTTCCAGCCATCCAAAGCATGGTAGTAGTTACGTCTCCAATTGGAGTCCAGGCACCACCTGCATTCGCAGCAATGATGATCAAGCCTGCATACCACATACGATCGTTCTTGTCGGCAATGATCTTCCGCAGGATCGTAATTAGAATAATCGTCGTAGTCAGATTGTCAATGATTGCAGACAGAACAAAAGCGAGAGTGGAAACTATGAAAAGTAGTTTTCTCTTACTGTTCGTGTGAATTGTCTTTTTGATCGAACTGAATCCGTCGAAATGATCGATCATTTCAACGATAGCCATGGCTCCCATCAGGAAGATCAGAATCTCTGCTGTTTTACCAAAATGGTGAAGCAACGTCCCTTCCAGTAGGTGGATCCTTCCTTCATGGTTGAAAGAAGTAATATCCATTAAGTTCCCGGAATGAGGATCTAACCATTGACCAAAAGAATCAAGGTTGAGGGCGATGGTTGCCCAGCAGACAGCCATCATCATCAAAGCTGGGATAAGTTTATCCAACTTTAATGTGTGTTCAAGGGTGATTGCTACATATCCGATAATGAATGTAGCGAGAACAACAACTTCCATAAGCGCGAAAGTTTAAATTAAACCAATTGTTCCAAGGCAATTTCGAAGGCCGCTTTGGCAAGGCCAGTTTTTGAAGGATTTTTTGTATTGGTTTTTATAAGCGCATTCTTGATCGTAGTACTGGTATCTTGGAAGATGCCATCATCGGTCAAGTTTTTGAGGTCGTTGCTCATTAGGTAGGCAAAAACTCTTGCCATACCACAGTTTGATATAAAGTCTGGAATAATTGAGATCGATTGATCCGCTTTGTCTGCGATTGGACCAAAGAAAATTTCAGGGTCCGCAAAAGGAACATTTGCACCAGCTGAAATGACTTCCATTCCGGCATTGATCATTCTGTTCAATTGATCTTCAGTAATTAATCTGGAAGCAGCACAAGGAATGAAAACTTCAGCCTTAACATCCCAGATCTTATTGTTAATCTCGTCAAAAGACAACATTGACGGGTGGTTCAATTCATTTCCATTTTTATTCAAGAATAATTCACGGATTTCTTCTATTGAGAATCCTTCTTCCTTGATCAGTCCACCCACACGGTCAATGATTCCAACGATAATAGCGCCGTCTTGAGCCAGGTAATATGCTCCGGCAGAACCTACGTTACCCCATCCTTGAACGATCACCCGTTTTCCTTTGACTGATCCTCCCCAAATATCGTAATAATGCTTTACAGATTCAGCTACACCATAACCTGTGATCATGTCTGCAACAACATATTTACGATTGACCATTGGTGAATAAGCTTCAGATTCGATAACTTTTAGAACTCCTTGTCTTAACTGGCCGATTCGGTGTATCTTTTGAGCCTCTCTTGGCTGGAAATGTCCATTAAAAACACCTTCCTGAGGATGCCAAACACCACAATCTTCAGTAATAGGAATAACTTCATGGATCTCATCGACATTCAAGTCTCCACCTGTACCATAATAATGTTTTAAAAGTGGAGTGACTGCAGCATACCATCTGCGAAGTACACCTTCTGTTCTTGGGTCTTTCGGGTCAAAATTAATTCCTGATTTAGCACCACCTATTGGAGGTCCGGCCACAGTGAATTTTACTTCCATTGTTTTAGCAAGTGATTCAACTTCTCTTTTGTCTAATCCCGGTCTCATTCTTGTACCGCCACCAGCAGCTCCTCCTCTTAGAGAATTGATCACTACCCATCCTTCTGCTTCCGTTTCTGCATCTTTCCATTCGAAAACTATTTCAGGTCTTTTATTTTCGAATTTGTTGAGAAGATCTTTCATTTTTTATCAAAAATCAATGGTTTGTATAGGACAAATGTATTGATTCATTTTTCACCAGACTTCTATTCTGTCAATTATTTTTTTTTGAAAAAGAAAATTGATCATGGCGTATGCAGAACGCCTGATATACAAGCTCTGGAAGCCCCTGTTACAGAGGTAATTGTGTTAGGTGTTTTTCTGAGGTATAGTGCTCCCAGATAAGCAAAAATCAAGGCTTCTTTATTGTCAATAATCTCTTCATCTGGAAGTATTATCTCTCCGTCGAAATATGACTGTATTCGTTCTACGAGATATTGATTTTTTGTCCCGCCTCCACTAAGCATAACTCTTCGTAATCCATTCTTTTGTAAAATGCTGCTGATTTGAGTAGCAATATGTTCCGTGACAGTACGTAAATTGGATTCAATCTCCTTGTCAAATTTCAATAGGGGATAGAAGGACTCTTCCAGCCACTCAGTTCCAAGAGATTTCGGACCACTTTGTGAATAATAATCAAGTGAATTCAAGAGGTCGAGAAGGAAAAAGTTTATTTCGCCACTTTTGGCTATTTCACCATTCTTATCGTATTCAACGCCTTTTGAGTTGGCTAGCCTATTCAATGGAAGATTACCCGGACATATGTCAAATGCGGTAACGCGATTCTTTGTTTCAAAACTTATATTGCAGAATCCTCCAATGTTTAAAAAAGCATCAGCCTCACCTTCAAAAAGATCAAAATCCCCAATTGGAACCAATGGAGCTCCTTGTCCGCCAAGAACAATATCTTTAGTTCTGAAATCGTTGATTACTTTAATCTTGGTTTTTACTGCTAGAGTTGTACCGCAACCGATCTGAAGCGTAAATCCATTAGCAGGCTGATGCAATATCGTTTGCCCATGGCTTGCAATAGCGTCAACTTTTGAATGATCAATCTTATTTTGTGAGATAAAATGATTGACACATTGAGCATAAAAATTTCCTAGCTCCTTGTTTAATATTTCGATTGCACTTAACCCCAGATTCATGGCGTTGTCTAACTGAGTTTTTAATGCCTTTTCGTAAGGGTAATGTCCGGTATTCAGAATATCAAAACGAACTTTCTGATCAGTAAAATTAAACACGACATGTGCTACGTCCAATCCATCAAGAGATGTTCCTGACATGAGTCCAATAATTTCCAGCCTTTCCATAGGGTTCAATTCTGGATTGAAATTAGAATTATTCGGTTAAATTTGCAATTACGAGAATTAAACTTAACAACATGATATTTGAATTAACCGAAGAACACATTGCTGTTCGTGATGCTGCCAGAGATTTTGCTCAGAATGTATTGAAGCCAGGAGTTATTGAGAGAGACCGAGACCAGAAGTTTCCCATGGAGGAAATTAAACAGTTGGGAGAGCTTGGATTCATGGGGATGATGGTAGATCCAAAGTATGGTGGTAGTGGAATGGATACGATTTCATATGTCTTGGCAATGGAGGAGATCTCAAAGGTTGATGCATCTACATCGGTTTGTATGTCAGTGAATAATTCCCTTGTATGTTGGGGATTGGAAAAATATGGTACCGAAGATCAAAAGCAGAAATACCTTGTTCCACTTGCGAAAGGGGAGAAGATTGGAGCATTTTGCCTTTCAGAACCTGAAGCTGGTTCAGATGCAACGTCTCAAAGAACAGAGGCAATAGATAAGGGAGATCATTATTTATTGAATGGAACAAAAAACTGGATTACAAATGGTTCCAGTGCTTCTATTTATTTAGTGATAGCTCAAACCGATAGGGCTGCTGGTCATAGAGGAATCAATGCTTTCATTGTTGAACGAGGAATGGAAGGGTTTATCGTTGGAGCGAAAGAAGACAAAATGGGAATCAGGGGAAGTGATACGCATACGTTGATCTTTAATGACGTTAAAGTACCTAAAGAAAACAGAATTGGAGAGGACGGATTCGGGTTCAAGTTTGCCATGAAGGTATTATCCGGTGGTAGAATTGGGATTGCAGCTCAGGCTTTAGGAATTGCAGGAGGAGCTTTTGAACTTGCATTGGCTTACTCGAAGGAAAGAAAGGCATTTGGGAAGGAAATTCACAAGCATCAGGCGATTGCATTTAAACTGGCAGATATGGCTACAGAAATTGAAGCTGCAAGACTATTGGTTTATAAATCTGCTTTAGATAAAGATGCAGGAAGAGATTATGGTCAGTCTAGTGCAATGGCTAAGCTTTACGCGTCAAAAGTGGCTATGGAACAAACTGTTGAAGCTGTACAGATCCACGGTGGATATGGTTTTGTGAAAGAATATCATGTGGAAAGATTAATGAGGGATGCAAAGATCACTCAGATCTATGAAGGAACATCAGAAGTTCAGAAAATTGTGATCTCAAGAGGAATCATCGGTTAATCTAAATTTTGTAGATATTAAAAAGGAGGGGAAACCCTCCTTTTTTAGTTATAGATCATTTTCTAGTGTCTCAAGTCCAATACCTCGTGATCCTTTAATCAGGATCAAGGCATTTCGAATAGGGTTGGATCTCAGAAATGCAACAGCTTCATCTTTATCTTTAAACGATTGAATTACTGAATTGGAACTGATTTTTTCAAATCGAGGACCAACTGTATATCCTTTCAACCCACTTTTTTGAGCAAATGACAAAATGGTCTCATGTTCAGCCATTTCCTGATTACCCAACTCAAGCATATCGCCAATGATGAAAACCTTATCCGGATTATCGATCATTGCAAAACTTTCCAGTGCAGATTTCATACTGGTTGGATTTGCGTTATAACAATCAAGAATCAATGTATTATGGTCTGTCTTTTTTATTTGGGATCTATTGTTTTCGGGAATATATGAGCCAATTGCTGAATTGATGTTTTCAGGCTTGATTTGGAACTGTATTCCAAAAGCAATAGCGGCAAGGAAGTTATAAAAGTTGTACTTACCTACCATGTGAGTGTCAATGACTGGTGACTGGTAATTTTGAGTCTTCCAGCTTAAACGTACATAAGGCGTTAATCCGAGTAGAGTCCCTTTTATATCGCAGTTGTCACTAGTTCCGTATGAAAGGTTCTTCGTCGATTTAGGTAAGATATCGGTAAGAATGTTATCATCTGAATTATAAATAATATGGCCTCCCATTTGTTCAACAGAGTCATATAATTCCTTCTTGGTAGTCAATACACCCTCAAAATTGATAAATCCTTCAAGATGTGCTTTCCCGATATTTGTAATGATCGCGTGAGTGGGTTCTGCTATTTCGCAAAGCTCAGCAATGTCTTTAAATCTGTTTGCGCCCATTTCAATGATGGCAATCTCATGTTGTTTATTCAGGCGGAGCAGGGTGAGGGGGACCCCAATATGATTATTTAAATTCCCAATCGTAGCAAGAACGTCGCACTCAGTTGATAAAACTTGATGGATCAACTCTTTTGTACTTGTCTTTCCGTTACTGCCTGTAATTCCAATTACAGGAATGCTGAATTGATTTCGGTGGTAATTCGCAAGCTGCTGTAAGAAAGAAAGACAATTTTCAACTAAAATTGTATTTTCTGAAATATCCGCTTCGGTTTCATCCACAACTACGTATCTGGCTCCGGCCTCTAGTGCGTCTTTTGCGAATTTATTTCCGTTGAAATTGTCTCCTTTCAGACAAATGAACATACATCCTTTTTGGATCTTTCTGGTATCAGTGCAGATACCTGTTGTCTTAAGATAGAGTTTGTAAAAATTTTCCATTGGTCACAAAAAAAGCCCGTCGAAACGGGCTTAATTATAATCTATTCAATTATTTTTTCTTTTCTCTTCCGTAGTTCATACCGGTAGGAGATCCCACGCGATCCATAGCACAACGGAATCCGATAGTTGCAGTTGACTTATCTTCATCAAGATATCTTCTTGCTCCACCTGCTAACCAGAAAGCACGATCTCTCCAAGAACCTCCTTTGTATACTCTCGATTTATCTGAAACCAATGTAGTAGGCCATGAAGTAATACCTTCAGGTTTAACTTCTGATCCATCTAATCCATACTGTTCGTGCTGACTTTGATACATGATTAGATTTGCATCTCTTGTTGCTTGATTGATGGCGTTTTTACGGTCATCATTCATGAAGTAGATCGAAGACTCAATATCACCATCAAGGTAATCGATGTAATCATCTCTTCTATAGTTCAATCTTCCAATGTTTTCTTCTTCAGTAACATTTCTGTACTTCAATTTACCTGGAGTGTCAATAATGAATGCCGTAAATCCATCTCTCAACATTGAAATGATCTCGAATGCATATTCTTCACCATCTGGTCCAGTTCTAACTTCATCGGCAAAGATTCCATCGAACAACTGATCCTGAATAAGGGCCGATGCTTCAATGTCGTGCTTGTCATTCTTGTATTTGATAGCAAGATCCAATACTTCGTTAATTCTTCTCATTAGAGTAATCTCGATTGAATCCTTAACATTTCCATGAGAAACATAGAACGGATCTGGTGCATAACCTCTTCTTGAAGGGTTTCGTGATTCAACGTTCTTGTAAAGTCCAATAGGCATTACGGTATCGTTTGGATCGTGCTTGTCCGCAGAAATACGCTGGTAACGGATACGTTCGAACTCATTTAAGTATTCTTTCATTCCGTGAACATCGTAAGTTACCTGCTGAGACTTAATGTCGATCACGCCTTCGTTATTCAATAACTTCGTCTTATAAACGTTTCCTCTGAATGGTCTGAATTCATCAAAATCTTCAGATGATAGTGGACGATAAACATCAAGCACCCATTCTGATACGTTACCCGCCATGTGGTAAAGACCATAGTCATTTGGCCAGTATGAATCTACCGGTGCAGTTACATCGGCACCATCATTCAGGTGACCAGCAACCCCCATGTAATCTCCTCGACCTCTTACGAAGTTAGCACGAATAGCTCCCTGGAACTGCTCGTCATCCTGACGAACCCAGTGACCATTCCATGGATAAATTCTTCTATCGCTAATATTTTCTGTTCCGGGTTGAAGGTTTCCTACCAATCCTGTAGCTGCAAATTCCCATTCGGCTTCAGTTGGGAGACGATAGCGAGGTAAAAGGATGCCATCTTCCATTCGAACGATTCTGGTTCCAAGTTTTTTACCATTAATGTTAGATGGGTTTAGATCCTGTACATTCTTAATTACAGCCTCTTCGTATTGTCCTGCATAGTATGACTCTGTATTAAATGTATTTTCATCTCTTTGATCAACATTCCATGCAAGGATCCCCTCACGCACAAGGATGTATTCATTAACACGGTCAGTTCTCCACTTACAGAAGTCGTTTGCTTGCAACCATGAAACACCTACAACAGGATAATCTCTGTATGCAGGATGTCTTAGGTAATAGTCTACATATTTTTCCATGAATGCCAATGGAGATCTCCAACACAAAGTGTCTGGAAGAGCATTCTTGTAAACCATAGGATATGATTCATACGCTCTTGAGATCCAGTAAAGATACTCTAACCAGTGGAAATTCGTAACTTCAGTCTGGTCCATATAGAAAGAAGAAACTGTAACTCTCGTTGGACGGTTATTCCAATCGAACATTACATCTTGTTCTGACCTACCCATTGTGAAAGTACCACCTTCAACCAAGATCAGTCCTGGTCCAGTCTCTTGATCAATAAATGGAACTTTCTGGAAACCACCCACTTTAGGGTCGTTGTAATTCCATCCTGTAGAATTTGACGCTTCTTTAGCACAAGAAACTAGGAACATAGCTCCTAATCCTACAATTG
>CALCCB010000103.1 GCA_937899625.1 uncultured Bacteroidota bacterium | reverse complement strand
TGCCGAATGGGCAAAAGAAAATGGGATAAAAGTTGCCTATTATATCTCTCCACAAGTTTGGGCTTGGAAAGAATCGAGGGTTAAAAAGATCAAGAAGAGTGTAGATCACATGTATGTCATCCTACCATTCGAAAAAGCCTTTTATCAAAAACATCAATTCGAAGTCGAGTATGTTGGCCATCCACTTTTGGATGCAATGATCAGATTCACAGATGAGAGCAATGGGGCAAAAGATATACTCGAAAAGGATCCTGAAAACAAAAAGATATTACTTGTTCTTCCTGGAAGTCGTAAGCAGGAGATATCCGTCAAATTGCCGATCATGTTAAAAGGTGTCAAGTCTTTTTCGGATTATAGGGTGATCGTGGCAGGTGCCCCGAATTTGGATGAAGATTTTTATCGCCAGTTTTTAGAAGAAAAAACGGAAATCATATTTAATCGCACCTATGATCTTCTTACTGTCGCCAATCTGGCGGTTGTTACTTCAGGAACTGCTACGCTTGAAACAGCTTTATTCAACGTTCCAGAAGTGGTTTGTTATAAGGGGTCATCTATTTCATATCACATTGCGAAAAGATTGATCAGGATCAAATTTATTTCTCTTGTGAATCTCATTATGGATAAAGAAGTTGTTCGGGAGTTGATCCAACACGAATGCAATCCAGAGTTGATAGAGAAAGAATTAAAGGCACTTAAAGAAGGAACGGAAGGAAGGAAAAAGATGCTTGAGGAATTTGAGTACATGCGAGAAATCCTTGGTGGAGGAGGCGCAAGTAAGAAAGTTGCACAATCCTTGTTGAAAACTATTTGACCTCACCTGAATTCTCAGGGTTTTGAGGAATAATTTTGTTAAATGAGGCCGTTCGTCCTGCTGTTTTTTTCATTGATCGTATTGTGCGCTAATGCCCAGCAAATGCGTATTGGAGTTCTTGCGGGATACAGCATTAAACGGTTGAATATTTCCTACAATCAAGGAAGCTATTCCATTTTTGCGGATACGTCCTATTTTGGATCTATGCTCCCAAATGAATTTATTGAAGTCATTCCTTCCGGTAATCTAGTGAAACTCAAGAAAGGGACCATTGAATTGGGGCAATTCAAGAAGGTTCAGCTCATTCAGAATTCTACGAATACGTCGGTAAACCTAACTTCTAAAACGCCTGTTGTTAAACCCAGAAAATATGAGGATGATTTCGAAATAACATCGAATGGAAAAGATCTGGTGATCGTCAATCTGGTTGAATTAAACAATTATCTCGCGGGAGTGGTTGAATCAGAAGGTGGAGGAGGACGACATCTGGAATATTACAAGGTACAAGCAGTGATGAGTCGAACTTATGCGTTAAAATACAAAGAGAAACATCGAAAGGATGGGTTTGACCTTTGCGACAAGGTGCATTGTCAGGCTTATCATAGTATGATGAGGTATACACCGACCATTGATACGGCTGTGGTGCATACATCTGGTATTGTCATGACTGATTCAATTGGGAAATTGGTTGATGCTTATTTTCATGCGAATTGTGGTGGACAAACGTGTGAGCCGCAATACATCTGGAATGAAAGTATTCCCTACCTGAAGTCATTTAAAGATACCTTTTGCATTTACACAAAGCAGGCACGATGGGAAGTTCGAATACCTAAGGTTAAATGGAAGAAATTCTTAATTGACAAATATAATTTTCCTGTAGGTGATAGCCTTAGTGCTTCGGCGATGTATTCCTTTGAACAAACTGATCGTAAGGCTTTCTACTTGCATCCTGTCTATGGAATACCATTAAGAGATCTCAGAGAAGAGTTTCAGTTGAAATCGACATATTTCAGTTGTTATCCTGAAGGAGAAGATGTAGTCGTCGTTGGGCGAGGTTTTGGCCACGGAGTAGGCCTTTGTCAAGAAGGAGCAATGAAAATGGCAAAGTACAATTTTAACTATGAACAGATCCTTCGGTTTTACTTCCCGGGCTGTATGATCTTCAACTACGATCTATTGAAATATTTTAACACCAGAATCAAAGGGATCCAGATTTACTGATCATTCTTTGGAGATAACGAAAATATCCTCGTCCTCTTTCTTGTACAACTTATGTTCTCTTGCAAAACTCTCAAGTTGATCGTCGTACCTCAAGGTTTCCAATAAATGTTGAGTGCTGTCTAACTTATGAGCAGTTTCCATCTTGGAAACTTCCAGTTTGTTTAGTTTTCGATTGTGGTTGACGATAGTAAAGATGTCCACATCATCAAGGAAAAGTGAATATATCATAAAAAGTACAGTTGCAAAAATGTACTTATTCTGAATATAGCTCCACCACTTTTTCATACATCAAATATAATGGATTGATTTGCCCTCAAGAAAGGGCATCCACGAATCTTTTGAATAGTGGTATGTTAAAAATAAAAAAGCCCTTATAAAGGGCTTTTTATCAATGTCTCAGATCAATATTAATTTACGATCTCATCGTATTTTGCTTTGAATGATTCATCCTCTTCGTACCATTGAGCCACTTTGTTTAAAAGTGCTTTTGCTTTTTCTTTTTGCTTTGATGCAAGGTAACATTCAGCAGTCTGCAAGGCACCAAGTTTCAACATTTGCCTATCAGCATCTGACCAATCTTCAATAGAAGTAATATCCTTCAACATCAGGTCTGCTTCTTTCCATGCAGTATTTGCTCCTCCCTTATCAGACTTGCGGTACTTGCTTGCTCCATCTAAGAACTTTGCTCCTACAGGATTCTTAGTAACCTTATAATATTTAATTACCCAACCTGAAGCTTTATTAAAATCATTAGCGGCAAGATCATTGTCAATTCGTGTTACCATTGACATCTGAAATTCATCAATGAATTCCTGATGATCAGTTAGTGCTGTATTGTCTTTATCATTTTTCAACGATTTTGATACAGCTGCAATTGCGTCCTTGTATGCGTTTTTAAATTTCTCTTCATCTGTTCCAGACAATGAGATCTTATATAACCCTTTACCTAACCAGATGAATGGCATTGGGTCCTTTTTAAGATCATCCTTCAATGTGTAATTTTCTGCAACTTTCACAAGTTTTTCATAATTACCATCAGCATAAAGGATTTTCAGATCATCATAATTTGGTGCCTGTGCATTAATGGTTGTTGCGCTTAATAAAAGTAGAACTAGTCCAATTAACTTCTTCATAATGTTTGTTTTTGTTATCCGTCTCTTTCAATAACTATGCCGAATGTACCAAAAGTATTTCAATCGGGCAATAGGATTAGGATTCTAAACTCTTTATCAATAACTCTAAAATTTCCTGCGCGGCTTTTGAGATCTTTGTGCCTGGTCCAAAAACTCCAAAGACTCCTGCTTTATACAAGAAATCATAATCCTGTTGAGGAATCACTCCGCCTGCCACGACCATTATATCTTCTCTTCCGTGCTTTTTTAATTCCTCAATTACTTGTGGAATAAGTGTCTTGTGTCCTGCTGCTAGAGAAGAAACCCCAAGAATATGTACGTCATTCTCAACAGCTTGCTTTGCCGCTTCGGCCGGAGTTTGGAACAGCGGCCCAATGTCCACGTCAAAACCAATATCGGCAAATGAGGTAGCAATTACTTTTGCACCACGATCATGACCATCCTGACCCATTTTAGCGATCATAATTCGAGGTCTTCGCCCTTCAAGAGATGTGAATTTGTCTGTCAATTCGCGGGCTGTTGAAAAATCTTTATCTTCCATTGATTCATGA
This sequence comes from uncultured Bacteroidota bacterium, assembly GCA_937899625.1. Classification (GTDB taxonomy): domain Bacteria; phylum Bacteroidota; class Bacteroidia; order Flavobacteriales_D; family Crocinitomicaceae; genus M0103. The sequence goes on along the minus strand of CALCCB010000103.1, from coordinate 12,867 downwards.
GAATAAACACCACTGATACTTCTGATCGTGGCCTGATATCTTCCGAATACCTTTTCCATTGCATATGAGATCTCACCCAAGGATGCTCTTTCTCTTGCGCATCGCACCGCAATTTCAAGAAGATTTCCGGTTTTATTTCTTGCTGCATTTTCAAGTTCGTTAAGTAATTCATGTACTTTTTTCTGATCCCTGATCGATCTTAGTTCATTCAAACGATCGATCTGAGCTTGACGGACTCTTGTATTATCCACTTCCAGGATGTCCAACTCCATCTCCTCGTCTACCTGGTAACGGTTAACACCTACTATTATATCTTTTGCAGAGTCGATTCGGGCTTGCTTTCTGGCAGCGGCTTCCTCTATTCTCATTTTTGGAATACCCGTTTCAATTGCTTTGGCCATACCACCAAGTTCTTCAACCTCAGAGATCAGTTTCCAGGCTTCTTCAACCAGATCAGATGTAAGTTTTTCGACATAATAACTGCCTCCATAAGGATCGATGAATTCTGTGATCCCGGTTTCCTGTTGAAGATAGATCTGTGTGTTGCGGGCTATTCGCGCGGAAAAGTCCGTTGGTAATGCGATCGCTTCATCTAGGGCATTTGTATGCAAGGATTGAGTCCCTCCTAATGCGGCACCCAAAGCTTCAATACAAGTCCTGGAGACATTGTTAAATGGATCTTGCTCCGTTAATGACCATCCCGACGTTTGACAATGTGTTCTCAATGCCAAAGACTTTGAATTTTTAGGATCAAACTGCTTTACCAATTTCGACCAGATGAGACGACCGGCACGCATTTTCGCTATTTCCATGTGATGGTTCATTCCAATCGCCCAGAAAAAGCTTAAACGAGGTGCAAAATCATCGATATTCAAACCTGCTTTTATTCCTGCCCGCAAGTATTCCAGACCATCAGCCAATGTATATGCCAGTTCAATTGCGGCAGTAGCTCCCGCTTCTTGCATATGATATCCTGAAATGGAGATCGAATTGAACAGAGGCATCTTTTTCGAGGTGTATTCGAAAATATCGGTGATGATCCTCATTGATGGTGATGGTGGATAAATGTATGTATTTCTCACCATGAATTCTTTCAGGATATCATTTTGAATGGTTCCTGACAGCTGTTCCGGTTGTACGCCTTGTTCTTCGGCGGCAACAATGTAAAACGCCATGATGGGAATTACCGCTCCATTCATGGTCATGGAAACCGACATTTGATCCAAAGGTATTTGATTGAATAGGATCTTCATGTCCAGTATCGAGTCAATTGCCACACCTGCTTTTCCGACATCACCCACCACACGTTCGTGGTCTGAATCATACCCTCTGTGCGTAGCAAGGTCGAATGCCACCGATAGACCTTTCTGTCCAGCTGCAAGGTTTCTTCTGTAAAATGCGTTCGATTCTTCTGCAGTCGAAAAACCGGCGTATTGACGAATTGTCCATGGACGCACAGTATACATTGATGAATATGGACCTCTTAAATAGGGTGGGATTCCGGAGACGTATCCGATATGTTCTACATTTTTCAGATCATCTCCATTGTAGAAATTCTGAAGTTCAATTTTTTCAGCTGTTTCAAAAAGGATTTCTTTCTTTCGTCCTCGATTTTCCTGAGTACGTTCAAGCTTTTCTGTCGTGAAGTCTTTTCTCATATCAGATCTCAGTTAAATCTCGTTCAAGGATAAGGGAATTCATCTCAAAATACTTCGTTGAAGGATGAAAATGATTCGTTTCTTCTTGAGGATTATTGAATTTATTTATTCCGATCAGGATCTTCTCACCATCCTTGATCTGATTAAGCCTTTTCTTTCGCGTATTTTGCACCATAGCCCTTAGTTGAGCAGCAACATTTGGGGAATAAATCCCACCTTGTTTGTCAAGTTTTGAAAAAAGACCCCAACTTTTTTCAGCAAGTTTCCACGTAAGATCTTCCAGACTATGAGAGCCACCCATCGGATCTGTCACAAAGTTGAAATAACTTTCTTCCTTTAAGATCAATGGGATGTTAAGCCCCAATCGTTTCGCAAGGACACTCTGATTCGAAGTGTTGAAATCATATGGTTCAACGCAAATGTTGTCAATTCCTCCTAAAATTGCAGACATTGCTTCGGTCGTTTGTCGCAACAAGTTTGTGTAAGGGTCCTTCACGGATTTGTTTACATTGCCTGTGAATGCGGAAATAGAACAGGTGTTAGAACAATAATGCTCCGGATGATAACTTCCTACCACTTTTGCCCAAAGTTCTTTTAGCGCCCTTGTTTTCGCGATCTCTATGAAATAATTGCTGCCGATCCCGTTTCTGAAATGTATACATGCAGAAGCTTCATCTATTGTCAAGCCCTTTTTCATCAGTCTGATCAGGTATTCATGACCGGTTAAAAGTGCGAATAGAATTTCCTGAATAGCTGATGCTCCGGTTTCACGTAGCATATATCCATCAACGAGAAATAGATTGCTTTGAGTAACTGATGCATTTAAAATATCTTCTTTAGTGATCGATTCCCATCCGTCTTCATTTGAGGTAAGGTCAAGCCACAAACTTGTGTTTAATGGATTGTTATTTACGATATCTTTTTTGATCTGTTTAAATTGATCAACTGAACTTGGGATGAAAGCTACATGAATATATTCTAGTTGAATGTCCTTTAGCAATTCGGAAAGATCTGTTTCCTTGGCAAGTGTAAAACAGATCATATCTGCACCCTTCATGAGTGCATCTAATGCCTCTTCATTGGACTTTTTGTCATTATTAACAATGATATGGCTTACATTTCTCCATTCATTGGATGATGTTCTGATGCCTCTGGTTAAAGGAAGTTCACCTGGTGACCCTGTATTTTGGACACTCGATTCTGAATGTCCAAAGCATTTATATTCGATCTCTTCAATGGGATCATAACGATCCAAAAGATCCAAATTATCAGCTTTAAGATCCTTTTTCAATCTCTCAGACCATTCTTCCTGAGAATTAGCGGGAAAGATATCTTTAAGTCCAATCATTGTTGCTCTGAATATTGTGTGGTGTAAATATAACTCGAAACTATGGTCGTCAGAACAGGAGCCAACATTACACCTACAAAAGGGATGTAATAAATCAACAAAAATCCTGTGCCACTTAAAATCATTACCGGTAGTTTGGAGAATGAAAATCCAAGACTGTCAATTACTCCTTTTTTTGATCTTTCAAGACTGTAGTCGTAAAAAGCAAAACCAAAGAAAAAGGCTGAGATCAAAAAGTACATTAAACTGTCCAGTATGCCGAGTCCAAAGATCCATGAAATGATCCACCAGGCGATCATAAAGAAGAATTCCATGACCAATGCCAGAAAAACAATAAAGATCATTCTCAGAAAATCCTTAATGACTTGCGCGATACTGAAGGAATACGTTCGGGATGTGATTTCGGTATCGACAGCTTCCGATAACAATGTGTTGAAAGGGGAGAGAAGCGTCAGCACAGTAAACATGTAGATCTGAAGAAAAATGAAGTAGATCAATCCAAATGTTCCGCTGACTGCCGAGTAAATATATTCTCCGATCAAAGGGACATATTTGACAAATCCAAGCGCTGTCTCAATTTCTCTGGTTAGTGTATAAAGAGATGCGAAAAAAAGTGAAGCGATCAATCCTGGAATAAAGTAAACCAAAAACTTTCCTTTACTAATGGAATTCAATGTCCATTTCCATGCTTCTAGGTGTAAATTGATTGCCTTGATCATTTGACTTACTAAAGTAGTTAATCTAGAGGAAATATTTCAGGATTAAATAGGAGACTGCAAAAGCAATAAAGTAACTCAGAACGATATTACTCCAGTTGGAATACCCTTGACTCCGCCAATAAAGCCAGTTTAGAGTACCAAAAACGACTGCGCCAACACCGGAGAAGATCAACAGGTTCATAAAATTGGTATATGATTTGTAAAGTTAAGCATCGAGAATTGAATGTTGTTTTAAAATCAAGGAATATGAAAAGTTTAATTTTAATTGGGTTGATGATTCCGGCAGGTTTTGCCTTTTCTCAGCAAGTGGTCTCAGGTGATAAGCCGGTTATACACAAAAAAATAGAATCTAAAAGATTCCAAAATAAAAGGCATCCAGCTGCGGAGAAAGGGATGAAGAAAAATTTTCATCACAAACTAAAGAGGCATGAGAATATGGAGATCAGAAGGGAGGAATAAAAAAGGGGGCAATTGCCCCCTTTAATTTTATATCCCGAATTGTTCGAAGTGATGCTTTAAATGCTTCTCATTTAGTTTCTGCCATTGGTCATATGAAAGCATCCCATAATACGGATGGTGAGTTTTTTTATCAGGATTTTCACTGAAAAACTCCTCGAAATCTACCCATTCAATCACAAGCTCATCGACAGCTAATTCCAATTCCTCATTACGCAGTTCTGACGTTTTAGGAGCGAAATTAACTTCTATATTCTTCATCATTGGTTTGTCGGATTCAATGAAAGCTTGCATTCTTTCGATCTTATCTTCCGGTATTGCTTGTGGAAAGCTTTGTTTTCCTGATGCTAGTCGAAGGGAGTCAGAAAGATGCTCTACCATTCTTTGAGCACTCATAGTACCCCATAATGCTTTTGATTCTGAAGAAAGTTTCTCCAAACGTGCAATAATTTCTGTTAATTCCATGATTATTTTTTTCCGATAAGAATATTAAGGCTGTGCGGAACAACTTGAACATTCAATTCGTCGCGAACATCAAAAGGTTCACCATCATAATGAGCGATCTTATGAGGGATCTTTATTTTTGCCTTTTCAAACGAGATCACTTCGGAAAATCTGGATTCATGTGATGTCTTTCTGAAAAAACGATAGACCAAACTTGGAATAGACCAGAAACGGAATGGTTTCAGAATGATCAATTCAATCTTACCGTCTGTTACATCTGATTTTGGAGAAACAACAAATCCATTTCCAAATTCGGAAGCATTCGCAATTGTGCACAGAACTGCAGGCATTTGTTTGATCTCTCCATTGGTATCGACAGAAATGTTTATCGGATTATATTTCCAGAATTCTCTTGAAACCAACTTTACATAAGACCAAAAGCCTCGCTTGTGGTACTCATCAAACTTTTTTGCGATTACTGCGTCAAGACCGTACCCACCAATTCCTAGGAATGGTTTGTCATTCACAAGAACCGTATCCATTTGAATGAAGTCTGATTTATTGATGGTTTCGATTGCTTTCTCGAGATTAATCGGAATACCCATGTGTCTCGCTAATCCATTTCCAGAACCTGCTGGAAGAATCGCTAATTTGGTAGTTGTTCCAATCAGAGCCGTACCTACTTCGTGTACGCTTCCATCACCTCCGACAGCACAAACGATGTCAATTCCTTCATCAGAAGATTTTTTGGCGATTTCTTTAGCGTGCTTTCTGTATTCAGTATAAAAAATATCATAATCAAATCTGGAATGATCCAAATGCGACTCAATAAGATGCGGAATCACACCTTTTTTGCCTACACCTGAGATAGGGTTTATTATAAATCTTATCCTTTCCTTCATTGAATATTTGTCTGGTTTTTCACCAAATCTTTGTTATATCGCTGAATGATAGCCTTCAGCCTATTTTCAAAGTTAACTCTTTTTTGATTTGAGTCATTCGATTTTTTCAAATTATTATCGTTTTTAACAGAACTAAAACGGGTAAATGCTTTAGTTGCGTCATCAGAAAAGGTGAGCATGTAGTCATCGCTGTAATAATAATAGCTTCCTTCAAGGTAAGAGTAAGCTTCTCTTTGTGTCTCTGAATAGAGTGAATTTCCAAAAGCATAATAGGTCGTCTTGATGCCAAGCATGTCAATTATGGTAGGCATGATGTCAAGTTGCTGAAAAACAATGTTTTTCATTTCTGGAGCGATCTTTCCTCCAGGATGGTAGAACATTATTGGAATTCTATAGATCAATTGCCTTTCATTGAAAGCCGGGTTATTTGTTGATGGAGTATGATCAGCGCATAAGACGAAAAGGGTGTTGTTATACCAGGGTTGTTTTTTTGCTTCTTTGAAAAATTCTCTGAGTGAGATGTCTCCATAGCTAACAGAACCGCAGATCTTCTGGCTTCCCTTCTTTACGTTTTTCCGTTGATGATCAGGAATGAAATAAGGGTGATGTGACGACAACGTGAATAAGGTTGAAAAGAAGGGTTGTTTTTGTTTGGTCATCATCCTCGCTGACCATGGATTAAAATACTCGTCAAGAATACCCCAGGTCTGGTCGAAATGATCATCATTATCATATTCATATCTACCAAAATACTGCTCATATCCAGCTTGAGCGGCAAAACTGTCAAAGCGCATTGATCCATTGGTTGCACCATGATAGAATGCAGATGAGTAACCTTTTTCTCTCAGTATATGAGCCAGTGATCGAATGGTATTGTTTCCATATGGTGAAGAGATATACGGATTATCCATCAAACTCGGTACAGAAGCAATAATGGCAGGCACGGCTTCGATAGATTTTTTACCATTCGCGAAACCAAATTCAAAGCTCAGAGATTCTTTGCGCAATGAATCCAGAAAAGGGGTGAATGATGTTTTGGAAATTGAGTTCGAAACGAATTCTTCTCCAAAACTTTCGAGAATAATGATGACAACGTTTGTGTTCTCAGGTAATATTGCTTCATAATTTGCGTGATGAATTGGATCGAAAAGGTGTTGTTCTTTTTTAATGTCGAAGTAATTCTTTTGATCCAGTCGGTCCTTTCCATAACTTTTTATCATGGTGAACCCAGTATTCAGCACAAGAGCAGTATTTTCAGGTGAGGTATAATGCGCTGCTTCAATAATTCCAGCCGGTTTTAATTGGAAACCGCCTCTTCCAATCACCACGAAAAAGGCGACGATCGAAATGCCCCAAATAATTCTTTTTGGCAACTTGATTTTCTGATTCGACTGTCTTAATGCATACTTTTCGGTGCGTTTATAAAGCGTTTTAATTGCCCAAATAAAACCGATCAGAAAGACGATCAGAAACCAGAAATCGGTAATAAATGAAATGATCAGTTGATTGAAATCATTTCCCGCTCCCAAAACGGTGAATAGGTCAAATGTCGATCTTTTTGATGTGTATTTAAAGTATTCGACGTCCATAAGATTGAGGGCAGTAAGAAGTACGGTGCCGATCAGGAAATAAAATTTGAGTAGAATATCAATCACTCTTACCTTAAAATCTAAAAGAGATAAAATGATGTAGGGAAAAAAAACAAGTGCAATGGTTATTGCGTCAAACCAACTTCCGGCTAGAAAATCTAAAGGGGATACACTTTTAAAAGAGCTTAAATTGAAAAGATAAAAAATGATCCGAGTTAGTGTTAATGGTAACATCGCTAGTCCTAATCGAAGGAAGAGAACCTTTATTTCGCCCGGAATTCTTTCTATGAAAGCCATGTGTGGCAAATTTAGGATTAAATCATCAGAGTTTTCCTAATATTGTATAACTAGTCTTAATCATAAGAAAATGAAAAACATTATTCTATTATTACTTCAAATGGTGTTGCTGACAGGAGCTTTGTACGCTCAGGACAAGGCCTATGTGATCTATAATTCCAAAGGAAAGAAAGTGTCCTACAAAAAAATGAAGCAAATGACTTCTGACAAGGATTACATCCTTTTTGGAGAATATCACGACAATCCGATTTCTCACTGGCTTCAACTTGAGTTAACGAAAGATGTTCACGCAATGAGATCAACGAATTTGAAGTTGAGCTTTGAACAGATCGAGCAGGATCAGCAGATGTTATTGAACGATTATATGATCGGGAAGTTTGATTACAAAACATTCAAGGATACCATGAGGCTTTGGCCGAATCATAAGACGGATTATCAACCATTGATCGATTTTGCAAAGGGGAACAATCTGTTTTGTCTTGCGGCGAATATTCCTAGGAAATATGCGTCACTTTTATATAAGAAAGGAAGGGCAGCTTTGGATACATTGACTGACTTGGAAAAGTCATACATGGCACCACTTGATTTTAAAGTAGATACTTCACTTTCGCAATATCAGATCTTTCTGTCGGGAGATATGCATGGCGGAGGGATGAATATGTTGTTAGCTCAAGCGATCAAGGATGCCACAATGGCTCATTTTATGATGTTGAACCACCAAAAGAACGATGTAGTTTTGCATTTCGTGGGAGCGTTCCATAGTGATTTTTATCAGGGAATCATGTGGTATTTACAGCAAAAGGAACCTGAGTCAAAGATCATGACGATTACAACTGTTTCTCAGGCTGATATCAGAAAATTAGATACTGAAAACAGGGGTAGAGCCGATTTTATTATATGTGTTGATGAGGACATGACCAGTACTCATTGATCCGAACAATAATCAATAAAAAAAGCCCAGAGGATCAGGGCTTTTTTTATTGATAGTCATGACTATTTCAATTTGTCAGCTTTTTCCAGCGCCTCTTTCATGATCGCGTCAGCCTTTTTATCTCCTTCAGCCTCTATCTTAACCGCCTTTTCTTCAGCTTCCTTGATCAGTTTGTCACCCGCTTTCTTCGCTGCAGCTTGTTTTAAAGGATTGCTTCCAGCTTCCGCAAGTAGCTTATCTGCATTCTTTTGAGCTTCTGCCCGAACAGTGTTCGCCTGTTTTTTAGATTCAGCTCGCACCTTATCAGCATTCTTCTGTGCTTCAGCTAGGATCTGCTGTTTTTTCTTTTCAAGTTCCTCTTTCGCATCATCGATCTTATCGTTCACGATTGCTTTAACTGTATCCTTCGCAGTTTCCTTGATATTGTTGATCAAATTATCTTTCAGGTTTCCAGTTGCCTCCATCAGAGACTCTTTGAAGTTGGTAGTGATCTTAGGATTCATAACCGAACCAAGTACATCAACTTTCACTGGAATCTGGTCTGGTACACTTTTCATATCAAGTCCAGGTGCAAGTGAGTTTACTTTTGAAATAGCTTGTTCGACTGTCTTGATCATTGCGGCTGGGATCTCTTCTTTTGGAACCATCATCTTTAGATCATAGTCGATTCCCTGTTCCAATGTCGTGAATCCGGACACATTTGTTTTGATCTTTCCGAGGTTAACATCGAATGGTTTTACGTTGACTTTACCGTCAGCAAAAGAGAATTTGGCTTTAACATCTTTGATCGTTTGACTGGATAGTTTGCTCATCTGTAGGGCCTCCGCCATTTTTTCAAATGGTTTAAATCCTTTGATTGTGACAGTAGATGTCGATAGATCACCACCTCCGTTTAAGGAGTTATAAATTGGCGAGAGATCAGATGTTAGGTCAGAAGTCATATCAAATGAAGAAGAGATCTTTCCTTGTGCATATTTCGCAATTGGAGCCAGTTTTTCAATGGTTACAAAGTTCTTTGCGAGTTGCTGTATATCCAATTCTTTCAATACATATGAGAAATTGATCTTTGGTTTAGCATGATCTCTCGTGTCGTAGGTACCTTTCAGTCCAATACTTCCTCCCATAGCGTTCATGGATAGTCCTTCAAGGGAAGCAACTTCTTCTTTCATCTTTACATTACCATTCATATTCGTAATGTCTGTTCCGCTGTATTTGAGTTTTCCTATGGATGTTCTCAGGTCAAAATCAATATTGTTTGGAATAAGTAACGGCTCCGAAGATTCAGAAGCAGTTTCTGAGGATTCCTCTGTTGATTCTGATGTTGAAGTCGAGAGATTCATCAGCTGATCCAAGTCGATCAGGTTACTGTTGAAGTTAAAATTACCCTTCAACAATTCATCTCTGAAGACATAACCCATGTAGTTATCAATCGCTCCATTCATACTGAAATCTGAGTTTCCTGTTTTGGCATTCAGTTTTTCCAAAGTCAAGTTTTTAGGAGAAAAACGAAATACCATTTCAGAGATGTCTACATCATTCGACAGATCTGGAGACTTATAGTTCATCCCCATCAACGTTAGTGTCCCCTCTGCTTTGAATGATTCGTAGTCTTCTTTTTCTATAGAGCTCATTCGTCCATTTAAATGAACATCTGCATCCAATTTACCATTGTAAGATTCACCTTCATTCATTGGAATGTAGTCCTTTATGGTAGCAAGGTCCATCTTCACCATAATGTCTGAAACAAGAAGAGGATCGGTCATTGGATTTCTCATTTTCAAATTGGCATCAAGGGTGTTCACGCCAAATGCAGCATGGAATTTCTCGACATCCAAAGTCATCTTGTCAAGATTTTCTCCTCCTGTGAAAGCAGAAGATGCTTTCAAATTAATGTTTGAAATTGATCCAGGCAGATCCGGGTATTTGATCGACCCGTTTCCAATAGCTAGTTTGAAATCCCATCCTGGAAGATTCACGTCATCCATTCTTCCCTTAACAAGGCCTTTCATTTCAAGAGTTCCTTTGCTTACCATGTTTTCGTAACCTGTTCTATAGAATGCAGGAACAAGTGAAAGGAATTCTTTGAAAGTAGCTTTGTTCGCGTTCAATTTTAGATCCATTTGATCATGGTCCTCCAGCATTTCATAGAATCCGTCGACTGAAAAGCTAAGAGAGTTCAACTTGAATTGATTCTCTTTCAGCGTAAACTTGGATGATTTCTCGGTGAATTCCATAAGGATATTCATGATCACATCAGTTTTTACGTCAGTTAGATAAGAAACCCCATCCATATTGAACGTGATCTTATCCATACCCGTAGTGGTTTCAAAGTCGATCACATCTTCGGTTAAGTCTCCATTTCCGGTATGATTCAGGTTAGCAATATTCATCGACATTGAAGAAGGTTCATCCATGTAATTTACGTTTGCCCCGGTGATACTATATTCCTTAAGTGATAACTTAAAATTCGAAGGTTCAGAAGCCTGTTCAGGGGACTTTACTGAATCAGGCTTTACGATATCGTAATTTGCCGATCCATTGTTTAAAACTCGGACATCAAAGCTTGGCTCTTTGAGATGGATCTCATCGATCTCGACCTGATCTCCTGATACTACACTCCAGAAATCTACATGTGCAACGAATTGCTTGATTGAAGCAAGTTCAACTCCTTTAAATTCATTGATCCCTTCAAGCTTAGTATCGCTCAACTCTACGGTCATGTTAGGGAAAGTACTCAAGAAAGTGAGATCGAATTCTCCCAGAGAAAGCTTTGCATTTAGATTGTTGTTTACTTCATCAATGACCATTTCTTTGATCTCATCTTTGAAAATGATCGGAACCAAAATGAGGGAAATGATCAGTAATAAGAATGTAATCCCAGTCCATTTAAGGATCCTTCTGAATAGACTTTTCTTCTTTTTTTCGTTTTTTTCCATAATCCTTCGGGTGTGTTTACGATATTTGTTACTTCCGAGTAAAATCAGAAGTAAAAGTAATCAATATGCAAGCTCATTTAATGGCTCTTTTTATCTTCTTTTCAACAGCTGCATTCGGTCAGATTTTGGTTGGGGGAGAGGATCCAGTTGAACCGAAAGATAAGAAAGAAGAAAGAAATAAAGATTCGTTGAAAAAGCCTCACATTGCTCAGGATGAAGCGAGCACTTCGATCTATTTTATCACGAATTATTCATTGAATAAAAGGTTGTTGACTGAAAACGGAGAATTGTTCGGAGATACCCTGGGAACTAGGGCGGATGAGTTTGGGTTTTCTACGTGGTCATTCGGTGTCGGATTACAAAATAAACTTACTGAGAATTTTTTCTGGGATGGAGGGATAGGCTGGTATCGTAATGGTGAGCAATATCTTTTTGAAGAAACGGATACGATGTTTGCTTATCAAAACATCTACAATTACGTAGTCATGCCAATCAGGATAAATGCTGCTTTCGGTAAAACCTTCAGATGGGGAATAGGAACCGGATTAATGCCGCAGATGTTTACAGGATATCGTCAGGAGCAACAATGGAAAACGACTTCAAGTTCAAGTGGTGATGAAACAATTAAGACCAAGATTGGGTATAATTCTTTTGTGATTAGTGCGCTGTTTAACGCTTCCCTTGCAATAGATATGTCGACAGGTTGGTCATTATTGATTTCGCCGGAAGCAAGATTTCAATTGAATACCAGTTATGGGAAGTACTCCCCCTACATTCATAAGAGCCGTAGCTACGGGGTTTCGATCGGATTATTAAAGCATTTATAAGTGAAGATTAAGGAAATAACAGATTATCTGGAAGGATTGGCCCCATTATCAACTCAGGAAGATTATGACAACTGCGGTCTATTGGTTGGATCACATAACGATTCTGTTTCTTCAATTCTGATCTGCCTGGATAGTACACCTGAAATTGTAGATGAAGCTATTGAAAAGGGGTGTGATATGATCATCGCTCATCACCCGATCATCTTTAAAGGACTGAAAAAGTTAAATGGTAAAAATTACATTGAGCAAACAGTCATCAAATGCATTAAGCATGGCATCGCTTTATATGCGATTCATACCAATCTTGACAATTACCTTCACGGTGTTAATCGTGATATAGGTATTAGGCTGGGACTTGAAAATTTAAAAATCCTTAGGCCAAAGCAGAACGGGTTGTTTAAATTGGTTGTGTACACTCCTGTTGAAGCAGAAGAAAACCTTATTACAGCATTGTTTAATGCTGGAGCTGGCAATATAGGCAACTATTCAGAGTGTTCATTTAGTACAGAGGGTATAGGTACTTTCAAGCCGAATGAGGGTTCAAATCCCTTTTCTGGTGATATCGGAAATAGAAGTAGTGATAAAGAGAGGAAACTTGAATTTCTTGTAGAGCATTCTATTTTGGATAAAGTGCTTGCAGTGATGAATGATTTTCATCCTTATGAGGAGGTCGCTCATGACATTATTCAGCTTGGAAATAAAAATCAGCATCTTGGAAGCGGTATGATAGGAGAATTAAGTGTTCCATTAGATGAAATGG
>CALCCB010000102.1 GCA_937899625.1 uncultured Bacteroidota bacterium | reverse complement strand
AGATTATTGAACAGACGAAGATCAAAAAGGGATCAGCAGAACCAAACCGTGTTAAGGTTGGTACGATCTCTTGGGATCAGATCCGTACAATCGCTGAAGATAAGCTGCCGGATTTAAATTGCTTCACGGTAGATGCCGCCATGTCAATGGTAGCTGGAACTGCTAGAAGTATGGGTGTGAATGTTAAAGGTGGTGAGGCACCGAAATCTAAGTAATTGTTAAGTTATGGGAAAAGTATCTAAAAAGAGAAAAGAGGTACTTGCTAAATTTGATTTGGCAAAACCTTATACCTTAACTGAAGCATGTGACTTAGTTAAGGACATCACTACAACTAAATTTGATGCCTCTGTTGACATCAGTGTGCGCTTAGGTGTAGATCCACGTAAGGCGAATCAAATGATTCGCGGTACAGTTGCTTTACCTCATGGAACTGGTAAGGATGTAAGAGTACTTGTACTTTGTACTCCTGACAAGGAAAATGAAGCAAAAGAAGCTGGTGCTGATTTCGTTGGACTAGACGAGTACATTGATAAGATCAAAGGTGGATGGACAGACATCGATGTGATTATTACAATGCCTGCTGTTATGGGTAAAGTTGGTGCTTTGGGTCGTATTTTAGGACCTAGAGGTTTAATGCCAAACCCTAAAACAGGTACTGTAACAATGGAAGTTGGTAAAGCAGTTCAGGAAGTGAAAGCGGGTAAGATCGATTTTAAAGTTGATAAGTACGGTATCGTGCATACATCAGTTGGAAAAGTGAGCTTCGAAGGAAGTAAGATCCGTGAAAACGCAAATGAATTGATCCAGACATTGATCAAAATGAAACCATCCGCTGCAAAGGGGACTTACATTAAGAGTATCTACTTGAGTTCTACTATGAGTCCTGGTGTACAGGTGGATGCTAAGTCTGTAGTTGCTTAAAAAACTTAAGAAAATGACTAAAGAAGAAAAAGCAAAGTACATAGATGATCTTGCAGTTGAGTTATCAAATGCAAATATTTTCTATTTGGCAGACACAGCGGAATTAACAGTAGAAGTGGTAAACAATCTTCGTAGAAAATGTTTCCAGTCTAATATCCGTATGCGCGTTGTTAAAAACACATTGTTGGAAAAGGCAATGGATCGCGTAGAAGGAAAAGACTTTGGAGATTTGAGAGAAGTGCTTTCAGGAGCAACTTCGATCATGTTCAGCGAAGTTGGAAACGCTCCGGCGAAGTTGATCAAAGAGTTCCGTAAAAAGAACAATAAGCCTATTCTGAAGGGTGCTTACATTGAAGAAGCAGTATTTATCGGTGACAACCAATTGGATGCACTTGATAGCCTGAAGAGCAAGGAAGAATTGATCGGTGACATCATCGGATTGCTTCAAAGTCCTGCTAAGAACGTTGTTTCTGGACTTACAGGAGCCGGTAGTAAGATTGCTGGTATCCTTAAAACGCTCGAAGAAAGAGCATAACAATTAATTAATTTTTTGAACCTTTTTAAAAACAAATAAAAATGGCTGATCTAAAGCAAATCGCGGAAACGCTTGTAAACCTTACAGTTAAGGAAGTAAATGAACTAGCTACTATCCTAAAGGATGAGTATGGTATCGAACCTGCTGCTGCTGCTCCAGTAATGATGGCTGGTGGTGCTGCTGCTGGTGGTGGTGAAGCTGCTGCTGAGAAGACTGAATTCGATGTTATTCTTAAGGCAGGTGGAGCTAACAAACTAGCTGTAGTTAAACTTGTTAAGGAATTGACAGGTAACGGTTTGAAAGAGTCTAAAGACCTAGTTGATGGTGCACCTGCAACTTTGAAAGAAGGTGTGTCTAAAGACGAAGCTGAAGGACTTAAGAAGTCTCTTGAAGAGGCTGGAGCTGAAGTTGAGATTAAGTAATAATCTTCTTCATATTTAGGAAAGGCGTCCCGATTTTCGGGATGCCTATTCCTGTTTTAATGTGTTAATCACAGAGTTAACTTACATTTTTTTAAATAAAATCGTTTGGCCTTGGCAACATCAAACAATACTTCGAAGAGAATTAGTTTTGCATCAAGCATTGCGAATTTTGAATATCCGGACTTCCTCGACATCCAGTTGAAGTCCTTCCAGGAGTTCTTTCAATTAGAGACTACTCCGGAAAACAGGGAAGGTGAGGGACTATACAAAGTTTTCGCAGAAAACTTCCCGATTACCGATACCCGAAATCAGTTTGTACTTGAATTTTTGGATTATTTTATTGATCCACCACGTTACACAATTGAAGAGTGTATCGAGAGGGGATTGACATACAGTGTTCCACTTAAGGCAAAACTTAAGCTTTATTGTACAGACCCTGAACACGAAGATTTTGAAACAATCGTTCAGGATGTATACCTTGGTACTATTCCGTACATGACTCCGAAAGGATCATTTGTCGTGAATGGAGCTGAGAGAGTTATCGTATCTCAGTTGCACCGTTCACCAGGTGTGTTCTTTGGACAGTCACGTCACGCTAATGGTACGAAGTTGTATTCTGCCAGAGTAATTCCATTCAAGGGATCTTGGATTGAATTTGCTACTGACATCAACAATGTAATGTATGCTTATATCGATCGTAAGAAGAAGTTACCTGTAACTACTCTTTTTAGAGCGATCGGTTATGAAAGTGATAAAGATATTTTAGGAATCTTTGGTCTAGCAGACGAAATTAAAGTAACGAAGGCTAACTTGAAAAAGTTAACTGGTCGTCGTCTTGCAGCAAGAGTTCTTAAGTCATGGATCGAAGACTTCGTTGATGAAGATACAGGAGAGGTTGTATCTATCGAAAGAAATGAGGTCCTATTGGATCGTGAAATAATTTTAGAAGAAGAACACATTGATCTGATCGTTGATTCTGGTGTGAAGAACATTATCCTTCATAAGGAAGATGTGAATTCTGCTGATTATTCGATCATTTACAATACGCTTCAAAAAGATACTTCAAATTCAGAAAAAGAAGCGGTAGAACATATTTACCGTCAGTTGAGAAACGCTGAACCACCAGATTATGAAACTGCCAAGGGAGTTTTTGAGAAATTGTTCTTCTCTGATACTCGTTACGATCTTGGTGAGGTAGGTCGTTTCCGTCTGAATAAGAAATTAGGACTTGACGATACGGAAGAATCGAGAGTACTTACAAAGACAGATATGATCAAGATCATCAAGTATCTGATTGAATTAATTAATTCAAAAGAATATGAAACAAAACCTACAAACCCTTATGGAGAAAGCAAACTCATTATGGAAAAAATGATCAAATGGGCTGACGAAGCATATGGGATTAAATATGTCAGTTTACG
>CALCCB010000101.1 GCA_937899625.1 uncultured Bacteroidota bacterium | reverse complement strand
CCCTGTGTATTATACGTATACAAATGGTAATGGTTGTGTTGGTAAAGACACAGCATATGTAACTGTGGAAAGATGTGGTCAGGCATTCTGTACCTATACGCAGGGATATTTTGGAAGTCCGAAAGGAAAAGCCTGCGATGGCGATAGTTTGTATCGGAATCCGACCTCATTGATCCGTTATCTATTGTTGCCGGGTAATATTTTGTTGGGAAGTGGCGCACGTACCATCACCATTACGGTGAATGACTCAGCCCGAGTCAATGCCGTGATGCCAGGCGGTAGTACGCCTCATGCACTGACCCATACCGGTAATATTTCGATGGCGCAATTGGGAGCCAACGGATATTTGAATCGTCAAGGTCGACTGAACAATGTGTTCTTATCTCAAACCTTGGCGTTGTCGTTGAATCTTCGAATCAATCCGACTTTGTTGCCTTTCGTGCTGGATAGTGGTTATATGCACACGCAAAAGTTGGCTACTTGTGGCGATTCGACAACGACGATCGATTGTTCCACCGATTCATCGGCTATTCAATCTTGGCAAATGAACAATCAAGTAGTTGGTTATTTGGCAGCCAATGGAGGAGCAACGGTGGAGAATCTGTTGTATTTGGCCAATCAGTTGCTGGGACGAAGCATCATGCCAGGAGCCTCCGCGGCAGGTGGAACGGTTGTTCCTTCTTATTCAGCTGCGAGCGGCATGGTTAGCTTGATCAATGAAGCATTCGATGAATGTCGTGTGTTCATCGGTTATGATTCGGTCAAGAATGAATGTCCGGAACCTGAATCCAAACAGCGTTATGTGGAAGTGCTGCCCGAGCCGGTTAAATCCGGTATCCAGGCACGTGCATTCCCGAATCCGTACGGACGAACCATTCAATTCAGTTTAATGGCGCCAATCGCCGGACAAGCCGAATTGAGCCTATATGACTTGAGTGGTCGACAGCTGGCCGAGATCTATCAGGGAGTATGGAAAGCTGGTGAATGGAGATTATTCACCTACACCGTGAAGCCCGGTCAATTCGTACCGATGATCTATCAGTTCCGAATTGGAAAAGAAACGGTTACCGGCAAATTGATGCCCGGAAATTAATTACTTACAACCAGCAAGTAATTAAGGTGGGAAGGGGGTCTATTCGGACCCCCTTCTTTTTATTAGTAAGTGTATATGGCATGTATGCCATATTTTAAATGGCGTTTGATCGCATATTTGTTATACCAGAAAGTGGTATAATATGTTAAATATCCATATTCTTATTTTGTTTAAGCAAAAATGCAGATATGCCATTGTATATTCCACTAAACGCCCACAAATTTGGTATATGTCTTTGAAGCGCGAGGAGGTTAGTAAGCGAATTGGCGATAGATTGAGAGAGATCCGTTTGAGCAAGGGACTTTCTATAGAGAAAGTAGCCAATGGCGCCAACATTGATTATACTCAATTGAGTCGCATTGAGTTAGGTAAAATCAATACGAGCATTTATCAGGTATACTGCATTTCTCGTTCCTTGGATGTTCCGGTTCCGCACATCTTTCATGTGTTGGATCAGGGGGAATAGATTCTTTCCAGATCGAATTCATTTCCCACTTCATCTTTGATCCGATCAAGGCGTCGTCATTTTCAAGAACTCCTTAGCGGAGAATCGTTTGGTCTCAAAACTCACTTCCGTTTTGCCTTGTTCCAAAACAGGCTGAATTTTTTCATTGTCTACCAACGCCAATTGATCATTGGGCAACAAGGCAATCAGTCGCATGGATTTCCCTTTTTGCAGATACACCGCCTTCCAATCCGACGGTGCATATTCCATCACCGAATTGTCACCATCATACAAGGCAAATAATCGGATCGGTCGATCGCCCGACTTGATTGATTTTTCAAAATCAAAACGCACATAGACCGGCACACAGTCTTCCATCTTCTGAAATCGATCCACATTCCAAATCCCCATCCGATCGGCACGAAACGATTGAACCAAATCGGCTTCTCGTTTGGCCAAGGCCAATGCTTCTTGTCGCTCCCGTTCGCGACGTTCCACTTCCGCTACTTCTTTCTCGTAGATCGCCATGCGTTTTTTCATGTCACCTCGGGTGGTCATCGGACTGGCCAGTATCGTTTTTTGAATACCTGACTCGGAAGAACCCTCACCGCGATCAAATTGGGTAAAGGTCAACGCGTATACCTGTTGCCGATTCTTTACTTTATTGATTCGTACATTTTCCCAATGCACCCGACCCTGAATACCCAGCACCTCGATCTTTTCTGAATCATCCAATCGCCATTTCATGCCGGCATATGGTTTTAAATAGGGGATCTCAGTGATGTTGCCCACCAATTCAAAAGTTCGATCTTCTTCCTCTTGCGGCGAACGTGGTTTTTTTAACGAGTCGCTCAGCGTTCGAATGGCCTCGATCTTGTATCGGTTCGAATCGGATCGATAGTTTCCTCGAACTTTCCAATTGTCATCCCCTTCCATGTACCACAGGTCATAGCCGCTCGAATTTCGATAACCGGCCAGATCTACACCAATCGTTTTTCCTTCAGCCACTTCCAATACCTGGTCGTTGGCAAAGGCCCTCATTTCGATCATGCCGGCCGATTGCAATCGATCTGAACCATTTCGTTGTGTGTTCAGAGGAATACCCGATCGTAGAATGTCGTTGGTGGAATGG
>CALCCB010000100.1 GCA_937899625.1 uncultured Bacteroidota bacterium | reverse complement strand
GTAATTAGAAGTAATTACTTCTTCTTGCTCGATTTTGCTTTAGGATTGAAATCCAGACATAGCTGCACCCATTCGTTGAGGTCATCTTCCATGTCTACACCTTCCGGTTCAACGAAGACATACCCTTTCATGGTTCGACCAGTAAAGTCCATTTCCTTGCAACCTTTCTTTTGCAAGGCCTCCTGATAGATCTCTGGACCTATCCTTGCCATTAAGTTGTTTTTAACGATACCAAGACACATCTTGTCATCCACCATATAACACAAGCCTCCCATCATCTTCTTCTCCTCGAAAACAATGTGTTTTTCCTTTAGAATGCCTTTTACTCGTTCCGCTAAATATTCGTCGTATGCCATGTCCGTTTATTTGCCTTTAACCATAAACATAACCTCTAATGCATCATAGACCGCTTGATGCAAAATGTCTCCGTGATCTTTGTCTTTGTAATAACCGTACATGATTTGAGCATGTTCGGTCTTTATAAAATTTAGTTTTTTAAACAATTGCTTCGCGGGACGCTTCATCACATCTCCTTCATTCCCCACAGCAATGTACACAGCATCTACCGTTGTATTATTTTGAGGCTCCAGTTCTAATAAGCTCTCATTGTCATACCACAAACTTGGACTCACAATGATATAATGGGAGAACATTTCTGGCTTTTTGAGTAGGATTTCACTCGCCAGTAATCCACCAAGCGATTGACCGATCAGGATCTTCGTTTGATTGGTATTGAAGGTGGAGTCGATCAAGGGCTGTACTTCATTCTGAATGTACTCCATGAATTTTTCAGATCCTCCTCGATTTTTCAGCTTATAAACAGGATGCTCATGATCAGAGGGAAACGTAAAATCTCTGTGACGATCCGTATTGGCTATTCCGACAACGATCGTTTCTTCCAACCAATTCAACCATGGAAATGATGCAAATTGAACGAGTCCAGCGATGTGCACGAAATCTTCATCCTTTGATCCATCCAGTAAATAGATCACCGAATAAACTTTGTTACTGTCAGGAGAAGTTTCATTGGGAATATAGATATTCAATTCTCTTGTTTCGTTCAACACTCTGGAGTCAAATGAAATGGTCTTTCCGATTGCGAAATCATTTACGTTTACGGTATGTTCAGCTATCTGTGAAAATGAACTTCCAAATAATGTCAACTGAAAAAACAGGATGAAATAATTGATGGAAAAAAACTCTGTAAGAAATCTTTTGGCTTTCATCTTCTCTTTACTTCTTCCGAACAATTTTGACCGCTCCGCTGTAATCCATCCCCGATTCAAGCTTCACTGTGATCTTCTGACGACCATCCTTCACAAGCATCGAACAGGTATTAGGAGGTATAGAACCTAAATTCTCAGCGTGCATCACCAAATAGTTAGTCCCGACATTCAAGGGAACTTTAAAGGTCTTTTTCTTTCGGATGAGCGGGATATTGGTCTCCACAATTTCGCCATTGATCAAGAATGAAATGATATCTCCATCAGTATCTCCTGCATCCCAGACTTTAATTTTCAGTTTTTTCCGCGATGAGCTCAACGTTTTCTGTACTTCCATTTTCCTTCCCAACACATTATGTTCAGCAATCAGCTCAGGTTCTTCTAAATCGATCTCTTTCTTCTCTTGTTTCGGTGGTAATTTAATATTGTAAGCATATCTTACGTTACCAATGAAGGTTGTACCCTGAATATTTACGTGATTTACTCCGGTAGATTCATAATTCTGAAAGTACTCATATTGATCCGTATACATTTTTGTAAAAGGATGATATGCCACTATCCCCACATCAACACCATGTAATTTATTGGTCGTCATGTATCTTAGTCCAATCTCTGCGCTACCGAGGATACTCCAGGAGCTTGCCTGAATGCGGGTTAAGATCACTCCGGTCCCATCTTCGACACCATATTCACTATACCCAACCTCATTTTTCATTTTTAAATGGCGGTAATGAAAAGATTGTCCCAACCCTACTCTGTAAAAAGCATACACATCATTTCCAAAATGTTTTCCCTGTCCCAGGTATCCACATTTTTCAAATGCGAATCCATATTTCATGTATTTCAAATTGTACAAAAATGCTCCCCAATAATTCCCGTCATACAACCAATGCCATGGAGCACTTAAATACGTGTACACACTATTGAATTGAAATTCAAAATGCAATTGTGTATAGGATTTTGAGTTCTTTTTTCGAAACATGTACCCTGCATTCACCCCAAAGGATTTATCTCCAGTTATGAAAATAATAGGATTATAATAATTGTCATACACCTCTGTCAATTGAGGCTTGCTAAACGTCTGACTAGGCAAGGTCATGCGATCTTCTCCGCTTACCTGATCAATCTTTTCAGGTGAATATCCGTAGTATCCAAAATTGAATCCAACCGTGAAATATCGTTCAGCCGGAATAGAGTCTACCTGTGCATTCAGATTCAGAGAGAGCTGGAGAATGACCAGCAAAAACAAGTTAGATTTTATTTTCATCAGGATCAACATAGTTTCGATGAACGAAGATAAACATTCAATGCTTCTTGAATGAAAATCAAGATTTTATTACGTTCACGTTTGTTGGCCATAATTTTCATCAAGAACTCTATAGCCTCTATTTATAATTTATTCATCAAAACTTGAACGAATAATAATACACCGACGTTTTCCTCCCTTCAGGTGTTTCTGACCAAACCCTCACAGGGAAACCTTTGTTATCGTACTCGTAATACGTATATCCTTTCTCTTCAAGACCTGAATACAGCTCAGAGTCATCGGTATCAATATCAACTTCTCCCCAATGAATGATTCGGAAAAGCTGCCCTTTTTCATTGTATTCAAAGGTCTTCTTCATTAGCCATTGTCCATCCTGAATTAGCTGCCCCTTACTGTTATAGACCTCGTAAGTATGCGGTTCTTCATCGTATTCAAATGCAAACTTCCCGTCTAACTGCATCTGAATGTATTTTTCAGGATGGGTATAATAATCCTTCATTAATTCCGGATCCCTGTAAAATTGATCCCATACATCCGATTTAACGCGATAGACGCCCGCCATCTTCAAATAGCCATT
Organism: uncultured Bacteroidota bacterium; assembly: GCA_937899625.1. GTDB lineage: Bacteria > Bacteroidota > Bacteroidia > Flavobacteriales_D > Crocinitomicaceae > M0103. Next base: position 10,540 of record CALCCB010000100.1, on the reverse strand, counting down.
ATTTAGCTGTCGAGTAAGATCGTAATAGGTGTCTATATGCTTGGGCTCCATTTTTTCATTGTAATCAATGAACTCAGAGATCTGCAAAGAGTCACCTACCATTCTGTACCTAGAAACCATGTGCTCTTGTTTCTTGTACTTCAGTCTGTATTCATCCTCAATGACCCAAAACGTATCCTCCGCAACTTTGTACGTATAATCTGTGTAGGATTCGAGCTCATTATTATAATAATTCTCTTTCCGGTAGTGCATGGAATCTTCATAGGTCCAACGTGTTTCTCCATAAAAGACGGTTGTATCTTCCCGGTCATAATTTCGATAACGGATCCTTCTGTTCAAGGAATCATATACAAAAGAGTGTCGGTCAAACTTCCCCTTGAATCCGGGTGATACTTTTTCGATCATGTTCCCTTTGGCATCGTAAAACTTTGATTCCAGCCAGTAAGTGGTATCTGAAAAGTTATTGATCTGACGCACATCAACCCTGAATTCTCTAACTTGATGTTTGCGAATCAATGAATCTATTAACAGATCGATCTGGTCTTGCTGTGCAAATGTCAGATTTGCTAACAGACATAACGAGGATATAAGAATGGTTTTTATCACTTCTGAACCTGATCAATATTTCGCAAATGGTCCTCTTTACCCTTAAGGAAGATTTTAAACTCTTTCAAGTACAGTTGATTGGCAAGGTCTGCCATTTCCTTATCCTCAGGGAAAGGCTGAGAATCCAGTGAAACTTCCGATTCTATGTTATCTGGCATTGCAGAGACATCACCACTTTCCAGACTCGCAAATTGATTGGTTCGTTCAATAACCGATGCTTTCTTTTCGGTATAGACCACATGATCGTTTGAAAGGTCTTTCAAATTGACTGTCCATTCGACCGAAGAACTCTTCGTTCTGCTTAAAATGGCAACCAACGCAGTAACCTGCTTGGTTTTCTTCACTTTAATCGTATTGCCATTCGCATCGATCTGCTCTTCGTAGTATTCGACCGTTTTCGTTTTTTGTTCAATCTTTTTGCGAACATCACCGAGTACAACCAAAGGCTTACGTTCGGTCACTTCCATGATAAAATCGATACCGACAGCTGTTTCATCTGTATAGTACGTGATCCATTCTGAAAATGGGTCTTTATTCAGGATTCCTGACAAGGTCTTGGAAGTGTGTATTGGTTGATTTCCGTTCACAACGACTTTCACGCGTGTCATTCCCAGCTCCTTCGCATCTTGAAACAACTTTTCTTCCTCAGCATTGAGTGCCTTGATCGATCTGGTTTTCTTGATCAGGTCATAGGCCAAACGTCCATTTCGCTTTGTTCTGGTTTGCATGAGGTTTTTCGCCTCAAACATCCATGAATCGCGAAGGATCAAATTGGCCAGTGTCAACATTTCTTCTTCTTCTCTGCTCAATGGACGAAAACTCTTGGCTTTGTTGATCAGAGCTATGGCGTCTTTAGCGTCGTCCTTTGTCCCGTTGTACAATAATTTGTTGGCTTCAGCGATGTACTGATCACCTATTTTCTGATTGGCCTGGTTGATCTTTTTTTCCGTATCAATAAGTTCCAATCGATCTTTGAATGTAGTGATCGGCTGCGCCTGAGTTTGTCGCAATTTTATCCGATTATAGATATCCAGTGCTTTGAAGTACTCCCCTTCCTGTTCACGCTGACTGGCAGTTTCAAGATCCTTCGCATTTTCCGTATTAAACTTCACGATCAAGTTTCCAAGCACATTCTCGTCGTAAAGGATATTCTTCAAGTTGTCCAGCACACCGGGGTGATTCACTTTTGAACGGTAAGCAATTACTCTCATTAGCTGATCGTAATTTCGCTGCCAGTCGTAATCGTTCGAAGCAATAAATGTCACTCCTTTATCATAGATCTTTTCGTAACTCTTATAAATAACACTGGTGTGTTTTTCCTTCAACTTGACCTTTTTGTTCTGCTTGGAAGCAGCTTCAATAAAGGCTTTTTCATAAAACCCATTCGCTAAGAGTTTCTTAGGACTTTGCGCATTAAGTGGCGTACTGCACAAGAACAAGGCAAGGATTATAAAAATGGTCTGTATGCTGTATAAATGATTCACTCGTATCATAGTATTCTTTTTTCTTGTCAGTCAATAAATGTGCCGCATTGAATTCAGTCCTGGATCAGATCGTCGAGATCATACTTCATTTCTTCGAATCGATTCTCCAACGCTTTTTTTGCATCTTCAAGTCCCTTATTATAGATCTTACCTCCCACGGATTGAAGGAAGAAATTCAGGATCTCCTCCGCAGCGATCACTCCAATTTTCTCACCTCTCTCAGATTCAAAAAAATAGATCAGCTCTTCTTTAGCGATTGTTTTTTGTTCTTGGGTCAACTTGTCCCATGCTCGTTTGATGTCAGACATTGAATTCCATTTAAGACCGAAAATTTAAGAATTATTCTTCCAGTTTTCCTTCTGGTTTAGTTATTTCATTGTCAGATGGAGGCTTCCTGATCATGTGGTGTCCTTTCGGGTATACTTCACCCCATGTTTGTATAATGCAATGATACGTACTATCTCCCTGTTCAAAGGGGATTTCGATCGGTGTTGTAAAAGTTCCTTTGGGTTCATAGCCCCAAGCAGCCCAGCCCGCTTTCAATTTGAAATATTCGCCAGGATAGATCGTATCGCAACGATTACAACAGCTACCTCCCATTCGGATCCACATCAGATGTTTGTCCCTTTCGCGATAATGCTGAACAATTATCTCATTTGTTCGATTATAGACTTTTAATGTGATTCCCATCGGGTATTTCTCGTAGACGTATTGATCAAAGTACAATCCCTGTGTACCAGGAACCAGATCAAATTCGTAAACCTCCTGATTTGGATGAAAATACTGAAGTGAATCAACCTCATAGCGATGTACACTATATTGTCCGATAGCATTGAAGGTTGCAACCACACAAAGTACAAACAGTATTAATTTCATGAGCTCAAGGTAATCTATTCGATTACAGGAAATTGTTATGGAGATGTTAAAGTTATCATGAAGAAATTCACTCTGTTTTCAATGAAACCAGTTTTAATTTCAATGAATCGATTTTTCAACAGACATCTTTATCTGTACCTTTAAATGAACGATAAATTGAATGGTTATGGCGAAGTATGTATTGATCCTGAGCAGCATGTTCTTGCTGCTGATCTCCTGCCGAAAGGAGGATGGGAAAAAGAATATAGAGAAGGAAGTATCGTCCGGGACATGGAGGATCAGCAATTTTGTTGATTCCGGAGTTGACGAAACGGTCAATTTTTCAGGGTATAACTTCACGTTCAAAGACGATGGAACCTTGACTGCATCGAATGGTTCATCTAAGTTTACAGGCACCTGGAGCGTCTCTGACAGCAACAGCCACGATGACAATCTGAACGACCTTCATTTTAACATCAACTTTAATCTGACGAATAATTTTGAAGATCTGAACGATGACTGGGACATTGTCTCTCATTCAAGTTCTAAACTCGAATTGAAAGACATCAGTGGTGGAGGTGGCGGAACAGACCTGCTTACCTTTGCGAAAAATTGATCAATCAAGAAAGCCATCCAGAAGGATGGCTTTTTTTGTTGTTATACGTGTATATAGTACTTACATCTAACTCTGTATTTTCTTCTTTACCATTTTGGTCAGAAACACACTGTTGGGAATAACGATCTGTTCATGATCTTTTGTCTTCAGGATTACAAAGAACAATCCAATATCGCTGATCCTCCCCTCAATTTCGTAATCCTTGTCAATGATCGTTACCACGTCTTCCAGTTTTGCGGTATGATTGAAAAAAATGATCACTCCGGAAGTAATATTAGAAAGAAAGGACCATTGAGCAAATAGCGCTATTCCAATCACCGTAAGAACCGATCCAAGGAACATCGCAAGTTCAGACTGATCTACCCCAAAGATCGAAAACAGAACGATCAGTAAAATTGAAATTAAAATAATGTTGAGCGCTTTCTTGACCACTTTGATCCTGTTCTTTGAGGCAATATTCTTTGAAACAACCCTTTCAAAATAACCTTTGATAAAGATCTTCAGGACAATGAATACAGAGATCGCAATAATGGTTTCAATGATCTGAATTTTCAACATAAGCTAATTTTGATAGTGAACAATTTATGTATATGCAATGTTCTTACTCCATTCTTGAATACAAATAAAATTATAGAAAAATCCATCAACTCTTAGATCAATATTTAATGAAAAGGACTTGTCTTTTCAAGGATAACTTTTAACTTTCGCTGACTATGAAACTTTTTTTATCTTCTACGCTAACTGCATTCTTTTTTGTTTGTTATGTAAACACTTTGTTTTCGCAATGCAATGGGTCCACTTCATTATGTTCGAAACGATACAATGAAGTTGCTTATTTAACTACTCATAATTCATTTAATGCAGAGAATCAAGGATTCATATTTCCGAATCAAAATTTTGGCATCACACAGCAGTTAAATGATGGCGTGAGGGGATTAATGATCGATGTTTACGATCAAGGAGGCAATGCAGTCGTTTATCATGGAACAAGTATTTTAGGAAGTGAATCCTTTCAAAACATTCTGATCGAGATCCGAACTTTCCTCGAGAATAACCCAAATGAAATAGTCACGATAATTCTGGAATGTTATGTTACTTCTTCTGTGATAGAATCAGAATTAATTAATTCAGGACTCATCTCTTATCTATATGAAAAACCCCTCGGCGGTGAATGGGATATATTAGGAGATATGATTTCTATTGACAAGCGGTTGGTAATTTTTTCAGATGTGAATGATGCTAGTTTTGAACAGGGATGGTATCATTATGCATGGGATCACTGCGTTGAAACCCATTTTTCTGTCAATTCAATCAATGATTTCACCAATGACTATAACCGCGGTGATGCTGCAAACGATCTGTTTATTTTTAATCATTTTGTAACGAATTCTATTACCGGGACAGGTTTGCCCAATGATGCACCCTCCGTGAATGCAAATACATTTTTAATGAACCGTATCCAACAGCATTTTTCGGAATACTCCAAATTCCCAAATTTCGTCACTTTGGATTTCTATGAGCTGGGTGATGGTCTTGAGGTTGTAGATTCGTTAAACTCGCCATGGAATGCATTATCGACCCCTGAAATGGGATCAGCAACAGAAATCAAAATTTATCCGGTTCCAGCCTCCGATAATCTTACTATCCAATGCAATAAAGCAATAGGGACTAAAATTGAGATCATTGATCATTTAGGGATGGTGAAATCGTCTTTTGTTCTTCAAAAAGATAATAGCACTATTCAAGTTAATGATTTTAAAGGGGGCATCTATTTCTTAAGAATTAATGGAGAAATCATTCAGCGGTTTATTGTAGCGTCCTGATTTCTTTGCATCAATTTAAATTTTAATTCAGGATCGGAAAGCGGAAGACATATTCAAATAGCAGACGTTCTTTTTTCAGAAATGGGTTATCCATGTCGCCATCGTATCGTCTGTAGTTCCCCAGTCTTTTCGCCTCATCCATCTGACGTTCCATAAGTGTTGGTGAAAAGCCAGGATACACATTGGTGATCTGTGCAACAGTTCCAATTTTCTTTCCACTGGCAGATGCGATCACTTTTGCCTGCTTCTCGGCAGATGCCATTAGTTTCGGGAAGACTTCTTCCAGTGCATCTGCGTTCTTTTTGTACTCATATTCTTTAACAGCAATACTAACTACATTCTCATCAAACAAGTCTCTTAATCGAGTATAGCTCTCTGCATCCTTGATCTCTATCACGAAAACAGTGTCAGAACCCCCATCTTCTTCATACAAATAGTTCGGAAATTGCTCATTGACCATGGAAACTTCGTATCCATTTTCAACTAAAATAGCCTCGGCCATTCCTGAAGTAAACACCTCCCGCTCAGCCATTCTCTTTTCCCTTTCTTCTTCCATCGCACGTTCATGTTCTTCTATTCTCCTATCCCATTCTTCAAGGGCTTTTTCGATCTCCTGTTCGCGTTTCTTTTTCTCTTTTGAAGACAACGATTCATCAATGTAGGTATCCGGATATTCCTCGTAAATACCTTCATCATAGTAGTATTCTTCCTCGTCCATCAAATAGTAATATTGATATTGTGCGCTCTTCACATTAAGGTAGATACTTACATTTTCAACCGGATTCTCCACACTTTCATGAACGGCCACTTCAATGAACTTATCCATTTGAGCGATAAGTGAATTAAAAATTCCGATCAGAAACAAGGAGAGAGTAGACAGTAGAATTCTCATGATAATATTTTTTTATGAAGATAGTCAATGAAAAATAGTTTGCCTAAAAAAAAGGAATAATGCCTATGATATTTCGTCTGCAGTTTTTCTGTAGAGGTTCCGAATTGATTAGTAATCAAATCAATCCATGAGATCTTTATATCTCATTTTGTAAAATACTCATATTTTAAGTGAACTATTTTGCTCTCAGGACCCTTTTACAACTTCTTCCAAATTGCACTGATGGCGAGGATCAATAGTCCTACACACACAGCCAAACCACCCAATAAAACTACAACCGCCAATGCCTCTTGTCCATTACACGAAAGAGAACATGATAGAATAGCCAGTATGTATAATAACCCTATAAAAAGAGCAATCGCCAATAGGGTTAATAGAATTTGACCAATGATCTTTCCGGCATTCTTCCCTGATTTTTTCTCTTCGTCCGTTGCTTCAGTTGAGATCTCATCTATCTCATCCGAGGTGTAGGATGTCATTTGATCATTGGCCCCATGATGCTCTTGAGAAAATAATTGATCCGTTTTTTCAAAAACCGTTGTTATCACTGGGGCAACGTTTTCATCAGAAGCTACTTGATTCCCCAGACTGATCATCAATAAAAAACCACTCAGCGCAAGTAGTCCATCGATCACTTTTCGCTTCAGATAGGTGTGCTTGATGAAATTTCGTTTTGCCGATTTCAATGGATAAGCGATCGCGGCTGCACCAAAAATACCCAGTAATGCATAGGTGGAAGTATTGGAAAAAGCGATATCATTTTCATAGAACATTTTACCAATATACAATCCTCCAACACCTGTGATCATTTTGATTCCGTTGATCATCCACATGGTCTTTTTTGGATTTTCTTTGGCCCAGTAGGAGACCCTCTTAGCTCGATCTGGATTGATCTTAAGACTTAGAAATAAAAACAGCGCCATGACCCCGCCTAATGCGATGAGTAATTCATTCGTATAAACCTTAGCACTTCCTTTGTTTTGTTTTGCACTGAAGGTTTGTTCAGCAGTTTCTTCGTCTAATAATGGCTTCTGTTCCTCATTCTGGACACCAAACCCTTTCGATGATTTGTGTTCTATCGACGATTCATCTGGGCCATTCAAATGGTTCTGATGCTCTGATGATCGCTGAGAGGATACCTCTTCACTAGAAGCTGTTGTATTAATTGTCTCTTTTTCCGATCGAAGCGGTTCACGATGATCTACAAGCTGTTCAGCTCTAACGGACGATTGAAATTTCCCAACCTGGGTCAGTTTGATCTTATTGGAAGCACATGCAAAAAGCAAAGGCAAGATCAAAAGCATGAATGATTTACGCATAAAAAAAATTATGCCGCAAACATACGATTATAAACTCATTAGTCTTTGATAGGACCGTTGCGCAAATCACAAGTGAAAAAGAATCACTTCTAAAATTCAGTACAGAAATGACGAATCACCGCATTGAACCAAAAGCGGCCATCAGTGTAATCTTCTGCATGAAAATACTGCTTTACTTCCTTTTCTCTACGCTCAACTTAACGGCGCAGGAATTTCAAAGAATTGTCAATCCTTTCGAATTACAGGATGTAACGCTTCCTGTCTACTACTATCCTTTTTACGATGATGTCCAGATCATCGAAGTGGATTACTTTCAGCAATCGTTGGAACAAGGGGCATGGGAAGATGCCATTCATCCGAGGGGCAGTTCGTCCTATCATGATGCCTTATCTTTCAACCGCGAGAATGGTTACCTCGTACGAAACATTAGCGGAAAGATCATTGCAAATTACGGTGTCATGAATGTGGATCAACTTCAGTTGCTCCCACCCGATTCCTGCAAAACAATTACCCATCAAGAACGAATGAACGTTGAAAAACCCAATGCTTTTGCCCCATTTCAACGGCTTATCAAAAAAAGATGTGGGGCCGGATATCGCATCTCCCGTTTATTCGTTTCCCAACAACGCACCGAAATGCCGGAAATGGGAGTCGAGCTTTTTGGCGTATTGGATACGCTCGGAAATATTGCCATCCCTATGGCGAATTATTCCATCGATTATGCATACGGAGATTACCTGGTTCATCGATACATCCATTCTCAGTACATTACAACTATTAACCCTATCGCTAAAGGGCTTGGCCAGATCCAATACAATTACGACAACAAGCCCTACGCCATTTATGACAGCACCTTTACATTAACCCTGCTGTGCTCAGAATTCCCTTTGCAGCGCATAGAAAGAAACTGTTACGCCCGACTCGAACAACATTGTGTTTCATTCATCGATCGTTTCGGAAGGTCGTTGACAAACAAAACTTATGAGTCCATTCAGCTACCACGCTTTAGTGATCTGATCATCTATGCTGAACGCAAGAACGATACGATAGCTTACGGGTTACTTTCAAGACAGCTGGAAGAGGTAACTCCTGCCCTTTTCTCCTCCATCACTTCATTTGAAAATGGTTTCATGATGCAAGATCGACAACGAAGAAATGGTTTCTTGAATTTACACGGGAAACAGATCGTATCTTTTGAGCTGGAGTCTGTGACGATCGATTACCGGCGTGATGACATGATAAGCTTCACCCGTTACGTAGAAATGCCGAATGGAAAAATGCTTTGCTCCGGTTTGATCGATACCACAGGCAAGATCATTCTACCTCCCGAATATTGGCGTATCAATGAATTCTACAAAGACATCGCTTTGGTTATGAAGGACAATAAATTCGGTATAGTCGATCGTTCCGGAACCATTGTTTGTCCGATCATCTACGATGGAATTGGCAATTTCCACAGAAATTTCATTGAAGTATACAAGGACAGAAAACGCGGATTGATTGATCTTTCGGGAAGGGAGATCCTCGAACCGAACTATTCCTACATCGACTGGATCGACTCCTTGATCCACTTCGGAAATGAACAGGAGGAGCATTTCATTTATGATGTACAATCAGGGAAAACATTCCAGCACTACTTTGGTAGACTGATCCCGCAAAAGAATGGGCTTTCCTTTTTTAAGAAAGGTGAAAAGTATGGTTTAGTGAATGCTCAAGGAAAACAAATGATCCCGGCCCAATTCGATAAAGTAAGAGCTTACATCAATGACCGAGCCCTGGTTGAAATGAATGCGAAACTCGGACTCATTGATCAGAATGGTAAGATCATTAAAGAGATCAAATACTCAAGATTTAGTTATGATGATGAAGGGAATTATGTTTTGAAATGAAGGCGTTATCTTAGTAGCAAATTAATCCTCGCTGAAAGTCAACACTTTATTAATAAACAATCGAAATAACTCTATCCGCTAGGCTTTTTTATGTCAAATTATCTTCATACCTCATATAAAGAACCAAAAACACTATACTTACCAACAGATAAATAATCTGAAACAAACCAATGAAGATTCCCACAATGGTTAGAACGCAACCAATGGCATAAACGGCTGTCACCGAAATGTATAGAATAGAACTTATTCGATAGATTCGCAGGCCTATTTTTTGTCCTTTTAACATATAGATCGCCCCAACTATCCCTCCAATACAGCTAAGAAATTCCAAAGCATACACGACATCAATAAAAACAACCACGAAGTCCAATCTTCCATTATACGACCCTGCCATAAAAGCATAAGTGATCATTCCTTTCAATAAGATCAAAAAGCATCCTGTTATTGTTAGGATGCACAGTGTGGTCAAGGCAAAAGAGCGTTCTTTCATCCTAGTCTTTCGTTAAGTTCAATTAGTTTTTAATCAAAACTCAGCTCATCAAAATCTTCTACCGTTGCTAAATTGATGAGCTCTTTTTTCGGAAGATCTTCCCAGGCTTCTTCATATACTTCATCTTCCGGATATTCCGTTTCAAAGTTGATATTCTCTTTTGTAAGTTTCTTTGAAGTAAGGAAGTTGTAGCTATAAAAATAATGTTCAACCGGACCGCGGCTATCGCTCTGATCATAGCCGATCAGCAGAAATTTCCCTTGCTGATAACGAAAGGTATATTTCCAGTAGCCATATCTACCGTGGGCATAATGCAGCACCAATTTTCCTTTTACAATATCCACAACTAATTCCGGAGGGAAGTAAACTCCCCCATCTTCGTTTTCAGAGGAAAAACAGGTATAATTCTTTGCGGCTACCTCATACCCACTCTTTCCTTTCAAAAGCACAATGATGCCCCGTCGATTGCGATCAAGTTCTCCGCGGTATTCATCCTGTATGATCTTATTTTTATCGGTCCCCTTGATGATCAGCGCACAATCATCTAGTCCATCGCCATTCAAATC
>CALCCB010000099.1 GCA_937899625.1 uncultured Bacteroidota bacterium | reverse complement strand
GTTGGTGAATCGCTGAGTTAAACGACCAAATACTCTCCAGTCCAATGACTTGTATGCACCAAAGTTCTGGAAGTTCAATAATGATCCACCATACGAATAGTTATTTCCGTATGCATAGTTCATTGATCCCCCGAATGAAAGGTTCATAGACGGTCCAGTATTCACATCGATCTTTGTCTGCGCAGACAAAACAGAGCTTCTTGCGTTCATTCTCCATGGAACTTTTTCAAAGTCATCCATTCTTAAGAACGATGCATTATAGAAAGTACCAAACCCTGTAGAAGTTGGACGAAGCGGATTCTCTAACAAGTAATCTCTTGCTTCCTTCTTAATGCGGTATCCTCCTCCTGCTAAAGGACGGCTATCCAATTGATCAGTGAAGTTCACTGAAGCCAGGAATCCTAATCTTGGTTTTGTTTTCTTTCCTGTTGAATCTCTCTGCATCCAAAGCGGACCGGAAAGCATCCCTTCGATCAAATTGTATCCGTACTTATCAAGACCAATCACTTTACCATCATAACCATCTGGATCAGCACCGTTAATGTAGAATCCAGAAGTAACTGCTTCAATTGAACCAAAGTACTTTGCTGAAGGACCTCTAGTTGTTACAGAGATAATCCCTCCGGTAGCATCTCCATAGTTCGCTGGTAAACCACCCGTAATAACTGATACTTCTTCGATCGCGGACTTAGGAAGATTCGAAGATCCACGAACCTTAATACCATCAATGTAGAAGTATGTACCATCTGAACGAGAACCACGAACGGAAATTGAACCTGAACCTTCATCAGAATTCACCCCTCCTACTGTAGATGCAACACCAGCAGCAGAACGTGTTGGTAGCCTTGCAATATCTTCTCTCGTTACTGTCGCTCCTGATGCACCACCATCTTTATCGATCAATGGCACCTTGTAGGCAACAACTACTACTTCTTCGATCTGCTGAACATCTTTTGCCTTCGTGATCTTCAGATCATCAAGGAAAGTGATCTTATCTGAAGAAACGATAACTCCGGTTAAAGCCGTTGGCTGATAACCTTCTGTTTCATTTCTTACTTCAACATCGTATTCACCTGCTGAAACCGAGTTGATTTGAAATTTTCCATCAAAGTCAGTATTGGCTCCACCTTTTATATTACCATTTTGAATTAAAATGACTTTACAAAAAGGGATCGGCTGTTTTGAGTCGCCGTCAGTAACTGTTCCTTTAATTGTACCCAGACCCGTCTGAGAAAAACCGTAAGCCGCTGTCATTAAGACACTTACCAGTAAAAGGTTAAGTTTTCGTAACATAAGTTCAGTTTATTTTTAAAACTAATTATTGCAAGAAAGCTGGTAAATATAGAAAAAATCAACCGTATCACATGATTGTTAAAAAAAATTAAAATCCATGTAGATTAACTTTCCTTAACAAAAGTACAAGAGCAATTGGAGTCTAAAAAATCTCCTCAACCGAATTTTTACACATTTATACATGTCTAAGAATTGACATCAAATATTACTTACTTTGCAAAGTATGGATATGCCCCATTTTAATCAAGAAATACTACATTTTAAGGATGTGTCAATTCATTTAATGAATTTTGAACCCTATGATCCTTCTGAATTTCTAGATCAACTAACTGATCACGAAAAAGAAAGATATTTTTCTTTTACGAGCAACAAAAGGAAAATGGAGTATGTGGCTACGCGTATTTTGCGACATCGGATATTTGGTTTCGAACACATCCATTATGACGAGCATGGTGCACCATATATAGAGAATGAAGGATTTATATCAATAAGTCATGCCGAAGGCATTGTCGGTATTGCCTTATGTAAAGAATTCAAAATTGGTTTGGATCTGGAAACTATCCGAGACAAAGCAGTAATACTCTCTCCCAAATTTATTACAGAAAACGAAAGCACATTTCTCGATACATCAAATATTGTCACAATGACCAAAGCCTGGTCCGCTAAGGAAGTTCTATACAAACTTGCTGGAAGAAAGGAACTTGTTTTCAAAAGAGATCTATTATTGACTTCCGCTTCAAAGGAACATTGGAAAGGGCAAGTTGTAAATACGAATGAAACTCTAAATGTAGATCTTCGTATTTTTACTCACGGTGATACCATCATCTCATTTAACGAAAAAGAAATTGAACGACTTCAGTACGACATATGATCTGATCAATTCCAGAAAGGGACAGATCGCTGTATTGATCGATCCGGAAAAAAGTCAGGACGAAAAGACGTTAAAGGATTTATTATATAAGTGTGAGCTGGCAAAAGTGGATTTCATATTTATTGGAGGTAGCACTGTGACTCGAAGAGAATTTGAACACACGGCCTCCACAATTAAACGTCTTACAGAAATTCCTTTAGTTATTTTCCCAGGCTCTGCCGATCAGATCTCTGAAAAGGCTGACGCTATACTTTATTTGAGTCTTTTATCCGGGAGAAATCCGGACTTCCTAATTGGCCATCATATTCGATCAGCAAATGAGCTGTCAGAAATTGGGATCGAAGTGATTCCCACCTCCTATTTATTGATCGATGGAGGAACTGCAAGTTCCGTTGCTTATGTCAGTCAGACGAATCCAATTCCTCGAGAACATGTTTCTATTGTTAGGCAAACTGCCCTGGCAGGAAAATTTCTTGGCAAGAAAATCACCTATCTTGATGCCGGGAGCGGTGCCAAATATCCTGTACCCGTTCAAATGATCAATGAAGTTCATGCAATTGGTTCACCCGTCATTGTTGGAGGAGGTATAAAAACTCAGGGACAAATTGATGCATATGCAGAAGCTGGCGCAAATGTGATTGTTATTGGCAACGCCATAGAGCAGGACATGAATCTTGTGCTTGACCTAAGATCACATGCTAAACGGAATAAATAACTTTTCAAATAAACATAGGTATCAAGTCAGAATCAACTAACGGTAATAGAAAAGTAGTACCTTTAATTGATCGATCGATCGAATTGAACTAACATTAAAAGTCTATGGTTTGGCTTAAGCGTATCGGAGGATTGTCATTTGGAATCGCCTTTTTAATGGCCGTTGTGATCTTTGGAGGATACGGTGTTAAATATATTCCCGTTCCTGTTGCAAGGATCGTATTCCTGATCTGTGGTGCGATCGGATTACTTTTCAATTTTCTATCCTTCAAGTATGGAAAACACGACCCACATTTCAACTTTGTATATTGGCTAGGAAGTCTCATCCTATTCACTGGACTTGTCTTCATGATCCTTCACTGGCCATATGGTCAATATATTCTCATTGCCGGAATGCTGACGGTAGGTTTGTCCTTTTTTATTCGTCCCGACTGGTTTGATCCAAAAGATAAAAATGAAGACATCCTGGATAGTTAATTGGTGCATCCTGTTTTTTGCTTTCAATTGTATGGTCAATGGCCGGTTCAAATTGAAGAGATACAGCACAGCTGCACTCCGGGCAAAGATCAGGTCCAGTTTTTAAGTTCACTTCGAAATACCGATTCATCTCCTGAACAGATCAAGGACTTGGGGCAGCTGATCAATACTCACTGATGGTGATACGGTTCTCCGCGAATGATAGTCATAGCGCGATATAACTGCTCAAAGAAGATCATTCGAACCATTTGATGCGAAAAGGTCATTCGTGAAAGGCTGATCTTGAACTGTGACCGATTGTATACCTCACTTGAAAAACCATAAGCACCTCCTACAACGAAGGTTAACGCTTTACCTCCTGCATTGAATCGTTGCTGCAGGAACTCAGCGAATTGAACAGAACCAAATTCTTTTCCGTTCTCATCCAGTAGTATTAACACGTCTCCTGCATCCAGCCTAGTCAGGATCTCCTTCCCTTCCTGCACTTTGATCTGATCAACGGATAGTTTCTTTGCATTTTTCAGATCTGGAATTTCGATCCGCTCGACAGGAAGATAATGCTTCAAACGATCGAGATATTCTTTCTCCCCGGTTTGGAGAAAATCTTTCCCTGTTTTACCAATGCATATGAACTTGATCTTCATGAGACAAAAGTACATAGGATATCCTTGAAATGATGGTCTGATTTTTGTAAACTTGCGATGAAAATTTAAGCGATGAAATTTCTTTACGCCATTTATACTGCCATTTTGCTAACCTTCGGGTTTCAGGGCGATGTGCCTTACACAGCATTGGAGAAAGCATTTTCATCTCATAATTCGACCGACATCGTTGAGCTCGGTAAGGACAAGATCCTTTTAAACATACTGGATAAGGAAGGTGCCTATAGCCGTTCACAAGCTGGAATGATGCTCAAAGATTTCTTTTCTAAAAAGCCTTGTTCAGAATTCAAATTCATCTTTAAAAGCAAGGAAACTTCCGACGGATGTTTTGCGATCGGAACCTACGAAAGTAAAGGAGAAGGTTATCGCGTAACGATCCATTTCAAAAAAGAAAGCAGTTCATCGAAGATCGAAACACTTACGATTCAGAAGTAATTCCTAATTACTAACTACTAATCACTAATCACTTTAAACTGATTTAAGGCTGAGATCCAGACTTTTCACACTATGGGTCAATGCTCCTACTGAAATGAAGTTCACGCCTGTTTCAGCGTAGGCCCTGATCGTTTGTTCAGTTATCCCTCCTGATGCCTCGGTCTCTATGGAGAAAGGAATCTTCTTTAAGGCTTCTCTGATCTCATCCGGAGTAAAATTATCGAGCATGATCCGATCGAAACCACCTACTCGAAATGCTTCGTCAAGCTCTTCGAAATCTCGCACCTCGATCTCGATCTTTAAATCTTTACCTTTTTCCTTAAGATAGTCATGTGTACGATTCAATGCCGGCTCAATTCCACCTGCGAAATCGATATGATTGTCTTTCAGCATGATCATATCGTACAATGCGAATCGGTGGTTGTACCCACCTCCGATACGCACTGCCCATTTTTCCAGATAACGGATACCGGGAGTGGTTTTGCGTGTATCCAGCAATTTGCAATTCGTTCCTTCGATCAATGAAACGATCCGATTGGTTTGCGTTGCAATCCCACTCATGCGCTGCATGAAATTCAGCACCAGTCGTTCAGTTGAAAGAATAGATCGTGAGCTACCTGAAACGATAAAAGCTACATCACCGGGCTTCACTGCCGCTCCGTCCTTGATCATGACTTCTAGCTTCAAATTCGGATCAAAACGATGAAAGATCATTTCTGCTAATTCTACACCGGCGAGAATGCCCGTTTCTTTTACCAACAACTGTGCTTTACCTGTTGCGTTTGCAGGCACACATGCCAGTGTGGAATGATCGCCCTCGCCAATATCTTCCAGCAGGGCATTATCAATGATCTCTTCTAACATGGTGTAAAATTACCAATTCCAAATTACTAATTCCAAATTACCAATGTGTCAGTTTTGAATCTTATGTATCACCACAAAGTAAATCGAAACTAAAAATTGGGAATTAGGAATTGAGTTATATCTTCGCACAGTGCGCATTGACTATTTCGGACCGATCGATCTACTCTCCGGCTTTATCTGGCTGGTGATCATCCTCATACTGGCACAGGTCAAATACAATCGGAACAGAGAAAAAGAACACTACAGGTACTTCTTGTACAATGTATACTTCAAGTTGTTTTTTGGATTGGCATTTGGAGTATTTTATGTGATTGTGACTGGAGGTGGAGATACCACTGCCTATTGGGAAGGAGCTAAAACACTGAACAACCTTCTTTTGCAGTCTCCCGTTAATTTTATCATTGAAATGATGCATTCCAATAGATCTGAAGAATGGTATGGACTATTCAACATGCAGACTGGATATCCCCCGGGTTGGATCTATCGTGAACCAGAAGGTTGGTTCGTGTCGAAAGTAGCATCATTCATTTCATTGATCACCTTAAAGAGTTACTGGGCAGGTACTTTTATCTTTGCCTATGTACTTTCACAAGCCTCCTGGAAAGTTTATGAGCTGACTATTAGCTTCAAATTGCACAATCCCTTTTATGCCGCGCTCGCCGTGCTTTTTATACCTTCGGTTTCGTTTTGGTGTGCCACTGTTTCCAAAGATGCAATCGTGCTGATCAGTACATTCTATCTGATCTACAATCTTTTTCAGATTATTTCATTGGATAAAAGAGCATCCCTTTGGAACTGGGTCGCCATCCTGTTCTTTTTATACTTCATCCTGCAAACCCGTTCAGCAGTGGCGATGGCTATTTTTGCTCCGGTGCTTTTCGCATTTTCTGCCAGGATCAGAAGAAGATACCGCCATCAACCTTTTTTTGCTGGGTTCTTAGCCTCGCTCACTCTTCTAATCGGAGTTGGCGTCGTTATCGTCTTTTTGAGCACTCAGGAAGAAGTCCTTCAACGTTATATTGATGAAGCTGCCGTTGTTCAGCAAGATTTTTCCCGCAACAAAACCTATGGTGATAAGCGTTATGATCTGGGAATCACCGATTATTCTCCAGGTGGGCTTGTCCGTGCCTTTCCTTCAGCCGTTGTGGCGGGTACCTTCCGACCTTTCATCTGGGAGGCACTTAATCCAACCTTGATCATTAATGGTCTTGAAAGCGCTCTTTTTATGTACCTAACTATAATGTTCTTCATTCGCGGTAATGTACTTGAAAAGATCAGGCAGATCCGAAAAAGTGAATTCCTGATGTATTCCTTCTATTTCATGTTGCTCATGGCCTTTATGTCAGGTTTTACCGGGGTGATCTTTGGTGTACTGGTTCGCTTTAAAGCTGCTGTTTTACCCTTCCTGGTATTGGTCCTCACAGCCAAGCTGGGCACGGAAATGGAAAGTGAGAAATAAAGACTAGTCACTGATTACCAATTACTTTCAACTTTTCACTCTCCACTTCTAATGTCGTTCTCGATACATTCCGACAATGTCGGAATACTCGAACTGACGGCTTAGGAACAGGAGCAAAAAACAAGGAATAAAGACTGATTACTGATTACTCATCACTTTCAACTCATAACTCATAACTCGTAACTCATAACTATTTCCTAACTTCGCAACATGCACACGCCACACAAGATCATCGATGCAGATCATAAGCGGATCTTTCCTGATTTTAAGGAGATCTTCCGCTACCGAGATCTTTTTCTGACACTTACCTGGCGTGATTTCCGCGTGCGTTATGCACAGACAACGATAGGCCTATTGTGGGCATTGATCCAGCCGGTAATCACTTTGCTCATCCTCAATCTTGTTTTTGGCCGTTTTGTGGGAGTTAAAAC
>CALCCB010000098.1 GCA_937899625.1 uncultured Bacteroidota bacterium | reverse complement strand
GCAAAGAATACTTTTTGAGCTTCCACCTTCTCAGCAGATGTCATTTTATCATTCAATACAACCGCTTTCTGATAGATCGTTGAAGAATAATTGTTCTCATTTTCAGTGATCAGACAATCGCATTGCTCATTGTTATCGATCAACTGAATAGAGATATCATCAATATAGTAATAAGCCGAAATCACCTGAGTAAGCTTCATTTCTTTGTTATTCGGCTTTTTGTTGTTCTCATATTTGGTTTTGTCGTTAGGATCAAAATTTCCGATAGTGATGTACTTTTCTCCACCTTCAGCTTCAAATATTCCACAAACTTTGTCCCAATTGTACGTGGCATTAAACACCTTGTTATTGTAGTGTTTTACGTGCGCTTCATCGATAATAGCAGTCTTCGAATCCGTAGCAAAAGGTTTCTTCGATAGATTCGCTCCAATATTATTACTTGCATATTTTGAAGCTTCCGCTAAAGACACATGAAATGAAACACAATACTTCATTCCCTTCTTTAGAGGCGAATCCAATTTTGCCATGATATATGATCTTGGCACCTTGTCTCCAAAGGAAAAAGCAACGATTCCTGCATAGTTTGAACCTTCCTTCGCTTCTTCTTTTCCATAGATGTTCATTGGAGTACTAATGTCGATCACCTTACCAGGTGTAAAAAGGTCAGCTCGAACTCCTGTTGGAGATGTCCATGTCGTAGCACTTTCGATTCCACCGAGCTTTTTCACCTTTCCATCAGTTGATTCAAAACCACCGTTTGACAAAAGGTTTTCACCCTGAGCAAATGAATTTGTTGTTAACAATCCTACGAATAGAATCGAAACTACATTCTTAAAATTCTTACTTACGTAATTCATAATTCTTTACTGTTTTAATGAACGTTTTCACCTTTTCCGGATCAACATCTGGATAAACTCCGTGACCCAAATTTACAATATGTCGCTTACTCGTGAAAGTATCCAACATTTTAATTGTCAGATTCTCAACATCTTTATGGCTACTATATAAAGCACAAGGATCCAAATTGCCTTGAAGAGTTCTACTCTCTCCAAACATTTTTCTTGCCTCTGAAATATCCATGTTCCAGTCAAGTCCGACAGTATTACAATTTAATTTTCCAATGTATCCAATTGAGGTTATAGCTCCTTTCGAAAAGATCGTCACCGGAACCTCGTTGATCGCATCAGCAATTAAACTTATGTATTTCAATCCAAATTCAGCGTATTGCTCTGTTCCCAGAATTCCTGCCCAAGAATCAAAGATCTGAACCATATGAGCTCCCGCCTTGATCTGTGCTTTCAAATACTGAATTGTCACTTTAGTGATCATACTTAACAACTCATGTGCCAAAGCAGGATCAGTGTATAAAAGTTTTCTGGATTCGGAGAATGTTTTAGATCCTTTTCCTTCGACCATATAACAGAGAATCGTCCATGGAGAACCCGCAAAACCAATAAGCGGAACTTCATTCTCAGCAAGAAGTGAGTAGTTGACTGTGTAGATTCCAGTCTTTACCAATTGCTTAAGGCCAATAACTGCATTAACGCCATCAACCATAAGCGCCCCGTCATCAACGCGAACTCCCGTTGGATCAGTAACCGAGATTTCATTGCCGGTATCCATCAATGGAAATTCTGTGGTGATAGTTATTGCACTTGGCGCACTTTCAAGAGCGGCGCCTGGGATTGGCGATGTTGAAACTAAAGTATTTGCTGTTGCTGGAGAAATTGCCAGAAAGAGAAGCCCCACAACAATGACAAGTGCGTTGGCCCGCTTCATTTCTTCCTCTTTCTCTTCATCACGTATGCTCAGGAGCACCGTGGATTCGCGCCTATCGTCTCACTTCTTTAGACTTAGGGCTAGATAACCCTTACGAGAAAGGTCACACACTTTGCCTACATACCAATATGCATGCATCGTCTGCGACCACGCCTTTGAGGCTTTTCAGTCTTTCTCTGATGCACCCCTTACCGAATGCCCTGAATGCAAGGGCGAAATTCGTAAGGTCTATTCGACT
>CALCCB010000097.1 GCA_937899625.1 uncultured Bacteroidota bacterium | reverse complement strand
TGCAGAGAAAAAGCCCCATAGAGCTGCGCTCCCTGTGTATACAGCTTCTCCTAAGTAACCTGTTACTAACATGATTACTGAAAGTACAATCATTTTAGTTAACAATGATTTTTTAGCACCTGCTACTTTTAGAATTAAATAAAATTCAACACACATTAATGGCACTGTTAAGATCCAGTCAACATATCTAAAGAAAGTTGGCGATTCGCCTGTTTCTAAATTATAACCTCTCATGTAGTAGTAATGCACTGCTGCAATAAAAGTAATTAAGCCTGAAACAAGAACTGAGGTTCTCCACCTTTTAGAGGTGTTGTTCAACTCTAAAAAGAAAAATACTGATGCGGCCATCATAGCCATTGTTCCGATAAAGAATGTAAAAGCAACGTAATTGTCGCTGG
Organism: uncultured Bacteroidota bacterium; assembly: GCA_937899625.1. Classification (GTDB taxonomy): domain Bacteria; phylum Bacteroidota; class Bacteroidia; order Flavobacteriales_D; family Crocinitomicaceae; genus M0103. Next base: position 2,717 of record CALCCB010000097.1, on the reverse strand, counting down.
CAATTTTTAAATGTTCCATAGTATTAAATTAATTAGTTGTTCTACTCTTTTAAGGATTTTCGGGATATTCCTTTTTGTTTACGATTGATAAACAAGCTGGAGTATTTTTTGTTTAACTTATTATTAAAATTGTTAAACATTTATTTCAGAAATATATTTTATTTATCAGTTTAACTGCGAAATTTCGAACGCAGCTGTGCATGGAAATGATCAGAATAATCGAGAAGACAATACTTTAAAACGCTAGAAATCAGCTGATTTTAAACCCCAAAGACACTTGCCAAACGAGTTGCCTCACCAGCTGAAATAATTCCTTGGTTTCCTGCTACCCGTGATTTATGATGAGGTGATAAAAATACGTTCCTTCGGTAAGAACACCTTCGCCCCGGTCATTGATGAAGTAATTTTTGGTGAATACAGTATTTCCCCACCTGTTCAATACTACCAACTCATTGTCCGGATAGAACTCCAGAAATTGAAAAGCAAGTAGATCGTTCACGCCATCTTCGCAGGCGGTGATTACATTCGGCGCAACAACCGTGGCCGGTGCTAAGAAAACAGGCTGGCACAAGGTATCCGTACAATCTGTCGCTGTTTCGACGGCCAGACAAACCATGAAGGTACCTGTGATGAGGTAGGTATTTACGGGATTCTGATCTGTCGATTGGTTCTGGTCTCCAAGATCCCAACTCCAGCTGTCAAATTTGGCAGAATAATTCTGTGAGCCATCAAATACTCTAAACGGAATCGATACAATAACAGAATCCGGAGACCAACTGAACGCCGCTTGCGGGTTTGGCTTCAAATACATGTTGATGCTCACCGTATCCGAATTGCATCCATTCAGACTCGTACTTGTGATGTAGTTCGTTACTGACTGCTGATCGGAGCTGTTAAATAAGGTGTTTGATATTGACCCCGATCCCTGCTGGTTATTGCCTGCCCATACCAATGGCGCCTGCGGTATAAACGATTTTAAGCCAATGGTGAACTGTGTTCCCGAGAAGACCAATGTATCGGCCGTTATAATCACTTCCGGAGTTGGTTTGAGGGTAACTGTTTCATCGGGAATAACGCTGATAAAAGTTCGACATGAGTCAACTATGACTGGTGGAGGGACCGTTAGAGTGGTGTTCACTGTATCGTCATCATTAATGATGACGATACAGTAATGATATATGTCAAACCAACGAAATGAACGTGTATACACAGTAAAAAGCTCCTAAAAGATCAAATATTTGTGGTGTGAGAATCTTCATGCCAATAACACTGGACCATTTCTGAATTAAGGAATGCCTCTTACCTTTGAGTTATGGCCAAAAGGATAGATGAAAAGGGTTGCTTTGGTGTTACTTTTCATCTGGCCGTTCTTCATTTGGCTTGGGATCAAGATCTTTAACGTATTTTGGTAATATCATATAACTAAAGAATTCTAAGGATGGTCCAATCTGTTATTGAGCATTTTACAAAACATTATACAAGAAGGATTAAGAATCTTTTGATTCTGTTATTTACTTTATTGACGAGCAATTTGTTTTCTCAAAATCTTGTTCCGAATCCAAGCTTTGAAGGTTACACACAATTGCCCACAAGCTACTCTCAGGGAGCAAGTTGTATATCAACATGGAGAGTCCCAAACACAGAGGGAAGAGCAGAGTATTATCATGCAAGCAGTAGTTCGAAAAAAGCTGGTGTGCCCAAGAATCATTTTGGAAGTCAGGAAGCGCATATTGGCGATGCCTACATGGGACTTTGTATAGCGAAAAACATTCGAGAATTCCTTCAGGTCGGTTTGACACAGCCTCTTGTTAAAGGGAAGGAATATCAGCTCAGTATACATATAAGCTGCGCAGATAAATTCTGGTTGGGTTCGGTTGATGAGTTTGCTATACTGTTTACAAAGGCTCCTTTTGTATTCCCTGGAATAGAAAAACTATTAACACCACCTTCCATTATATTCACAGGTGATTTCTCTAATAAAAAAGAATGGATAGAGTTGACCACAACCTATGTGGCTGAGGGTACAGAGCGATATCTGCCCTTCGGTTGTTTCACTTATGTTGAAGGAGGAGCTGAACACGGTAAGATCAAAGGTATCGCGAATTATGCGCACTTTTACGTGGACGATGTATCCGTAGAATTGATCGAAGAAGAAGAAACAATCCTTGAAGAAGGGGCCTTACCGGAGGTAAAACTGGATTATGTCACCGAAGAGAAATATATATATGAAAACCTTCTTTTTGAATCAGGTAGCGCTACTCTGATTCCCAATGAGTACTCCGAGCTTGAGGAGCTCATCTTATACTTGGCTGCACAGAAGGAGTATAGATTAGTGATCACTGGTCATACAGACAATCAGGGGAGTAGTGAGTTGAACCATAAACTTTCCTTGGAAAGAGCTAATGCTTTGAAGCAGTTTTTGGTGATCAAAGGAATTCAGGAAGAAGTGATAACCGTTGAAGGTAAGGGCGATAAAGTGCCACTGGCTTCCAATGATACAGAAGAAGGGAGAAAAAAGAACAGAAGAGTTCAAGTAACTATTTTACATTAAACAAACTTATCTAAGTATGCACATGAATTTGATATGCGGAATTAGTTTTCTAATAATGACTGCAGTTGGTTGCACTGAGCAAAAGGATAATGAGGAACAGAAAATTGAGCAGGGGGAAACTATATCTCTCGAGGAACCATCAAAAGGGAAAGATCCTCTTAACGGA
>CALCCB010000096.1 GCA_937899625.1 uncultured Bacteroidota bacterium | reverse complement strand
TGAGGATTCTAAAAATGTCCTAATGAAATCCAGCGGCACCTCCTACATTCTTAATTTCAGTGAAAATGGTCGTTTCCTGCCGGCTCTACTTACTTTTGAAGGATCCAAATTCAGCATTCAGTATTTCGATTATGAAACCGATACAAAAGCTTTTAAAAAACTGACCGTTTCAGCAGAAAAAGAAACCGATGATCTTAAAATGATCACCCTGGAACCTGATCCAAAGCAGTACTCAAAGCTGAAACCCGAAGATCTTTTCGGCAAAAAGATGAGTTACAAACGAATTAAAGGAATTTAATCCCCGTCAAGCAGATTTCCTAAACCTCCAAGGATACTTCCTTCTTCTTTTCTCGCTCCTGAACCATAGGAAAGAATGCGTGATGCCAATCGAGAGATCGGCAAAGTCTGTAACCATACTTCTCCTGGACCTGTCAACGTAGCGAAAAACAATCCTTCACCTCCAAAGATGGTATTCTTGATCCCTCCCACAAACTGGATGTCGTAATCGATCGTTTGAGAATACGCAACTATACACCCGGTATCAATTCGTAATCGTTCTCCCGGTTGAAGTGTTCTTTTCATTACATATCCTCCTGCGTGACAAAAGGCCAATCCGTCTCCCTCCAGTTTCTGCATGATGAATCCTTCACCACCGAACAATCCTGTTCCCAATTTACGCTGAAACTCGATTCCTACTGAAACACCTTTCGCAGCACAAAGGAATGAGTCCTTCTGACAGATGATCTTACCATCGTATTCACTTAAGTCGATCGGAATGATCTTACCTGGATACGGGGAGGCAAAAGCAACACGAGCTTTCCCTGAACCCTGGTGGGTAAATGCGGTCATGAACAAACTTTCACCTGTCAGTAAGCGTTTTCCTGCTCCCCACAACTTATTCATGAACCCTCCGGAATTTTGCTTGGAGCCATCTCCAAAAATGGTTTCCATGACGATCCCGTCATCCATATACATAAATGCTCCTGATTCCGCGATGGCTGTTTCATTAGGATCCAGCTCAATTTCTACCATTTGCATTTCTTCACCCTTGATGAAGTAATCGATCTCGTGATTTTGCATTCTTATTTCTTTTTTCAGACTCAAATAAACTAAAAAGGGTGGAACGATCGTCCACCCTTTTCATTAAAAAAATATAAATCTTACAGATCAAACTTGATCCCCTGAGCCAATGGAAGGCTATCAGAGTAATTGATCGTGTTCGTTTGTCTTCTCATGTAGATCTTCCAAGAATCAGAACCTGATTCACGTCCACCTCCGGTTTCTTTTTCACCACCGAAAGCACCACCGATCTCAGCACCTGAAGTACCGATGTTTACATTCGCAATACCACAATCAGAACCTGCATGTGAAAGGAATGCTTCAGATTCCTTCAAGTTGTTGGTCATGATCGCTGATGATAATCCCTGAGGAACACCATTCTGTAATTTGATCGCGTTTTCAATACCTCCTGAATACTTCATGATATAAAGGATCGGAGCGAAAGTTTCGTGTTGAACAATCGCGAAATGATTTTGTGCCTCTACAATTGCAGGCTTTACGTAGCATCCTGATTCGTAACCAGGACCTTCTAACACACCCCCTTCAACGATGATCTTTCCACCTTCTGCAACTGCAGCCTCCACTGCCTTTGTATACATCGCAACAGCATCCTTGTCGATCAGCGGTCCAACATGATTGTTCTGATCCAGTGGATTACCGATCTTCACTTGCTTGTATGCGCTAACCAATGCATCTCTTACTGTATCGTAAACATCCTCATGGATGATCAGACGACGTGTAGAAGTACAACGCTGTCCTGCTGTACCTACTGCACCGAATACCGCTCCGGGAACAACCATTTTAAGATCCGCAGTTGGTGTAATGATGATCGCATTGTTTCCACCCAATTCCAAAAGAGATCTTCCTAATCTAGCTCCTACTGCAGCACCCACAGATTTACCCATGCGTGTAGATCCTGTTGCTGAAACCAAAGGCACGCGCTGATCTTCAGCCATCAATTTACCGATCTCAGCTCCGCCGATGATCAATCCTGAAACTCCTTCCGGAACTCCATTGGCATCAAATACTTCTTTCGTGATCTGCTGACAAGCGATCGCCGTGATCGGAACTTTTTCTGATGGTTTCCATACACAAACGTCACCACAAACCCATGCAAGAGCTGTATTCCAGTTCCAAACCGCAACTGGGAAGTTGAATGCAGAGATGATCCCTACAATCCCAAGTGGGTGATATTGTTCATACATTCTGTGTCCTGGACGCTCAGAATGCATTGTTAAACCGTACAATTGTCTAGAAAGTCCTACTGCAAAATCGCAGATATCGATCATTTCCTGAACTTCTCCTAAACCTTCCTGAAGAGATTTCCCCATTTCATAAGAAACCAGTTTACCCAGAGGCTCTTTGTATTCACGTAATTTCTCTGCCAATTGACGTACCACCTCACCACGCTTTGGTGCAGGCCATGTTCTCCATGTTTTGAACGCCTCTTGTGCCTTAAGAATTACCGCTTCATAATCTGCCTCTGTAGCTGAATTTACAGATGCGATCAAACGACCATCCACCGGAGAAATTGAATCGATACGCTCTCCTCTTGTTTTAAACCATTTTCCTCCTGTCGAGGCACCATTGTTCATGTCCTCGATTCCCAATTTGTCCAGGATCTCTCTGATTTTTGTGTCATTCATTACTTCAGCCATCATATGTGTTCGATTTAGTGCTGCAAATTTACAGCAAAAAATCAGGTTTCCTGCAACCAAAGTTTCATTTATCCTTTGAATTCAAACCATTTGATGAGACCGATGTCCGTATTTTGTATCTTTGGTTCTCTACAAATTGACTATGAGATCAATGAATATTCTTTTTGCTGCACTTTTAATTGGAGGTTGTGCGATCCAGAAAACGGAGAACACCGACCCGAACACCCGATCAGTACAAATCCGTGGAACAGTACATAAGCCCTATTGCGGTGGTGCTAAACCTTCTCCGGATGTTGCCGCAGGATACTATGAATCCATGAAGCACGAGAGGTTCAAGTTGATGAGCGGAACGGAATTATCGTCGGCAAAAGAAGTGCAAGATGTAGAATTGGATGTAGCTGGGAATGTGACCTTACAGCTAGAACCGGGAAATTATCTGTTAATCCAGTCTGACAAGCTTTTATCTACCGATGAATTCATGAAATTGAATGGACCGGTTGTTGAACAGCATTATGAGATCAAGGAAAGAGCATGTTTTGAAAAATGGCAACAAACCATCGATCTGAATTTCACTGTGGTTGGTGACACCATTATTGAAATGCGTAAACAAGCACGTTGTTTTACGGGAACAAATCCTTGTATTCAATACACTGGACCTTATCCTCCTTGATGGATTAAAACAAACTCCACTTTTCTTTCCCCAGAAAGACTTTACCGTCTTCGAATTTCAGCTGGTATTTATCGACATACATGCCCTGACCACGACCGTCAGATAGGTTAAAATGATATTGGTGATAAGGACATACGATCTGCTCATCTTCTAACCAACAACCTTCTAACGATTTATTTTGATGCGGACATTTGTTTTCAAATGCCAGGATCTCATCGTTATTTCTAACAAGAAGTACTTCCCCAAACATGGTTCGGTGCACATGTGAGATTTTTCCCTGCATAAGCTCTTTTAATTCCTTTTCGGAATCAAAGAGCAAGGTCCACCTCCATTTCATGGGCATATCAGCCTACCATTTAACGGTTAATTTTCCAGTGGTTTTTCCACCTTCCAATGCAGCATGGGCCTCTTCTAGGTTCTCAATGGCATAGACTCCTCCAACTTGAGGATCAAGTTTTCCCTGTTGATAGAGGTCTACGACTGCTCTTAGACAAATACGCATTGTATCCGGTCGGTTATCTGCGATCTTGAGCATATTTACTCCCAAAACGTTTTTAGAACGCATCATTAAACCGATCGGAAGGATCAATCCCATTTTTCGAACGAAATTCAACGAAGAAAAGATTCCCCATTTCGCCCTGCCCAGCTCAGAAGCACCGAACAGAACCACTCTTCCTCCAGAACCGATCAATTTCATATCCTTGCGATAAGAAGCTCCTGCTACCGGATTGAAGCTGACATCCATACGATCTCCCTTCAGGATCTTTTTGATCTGGTCGTCGTATTCTCCTTTCCGATAGTTGATCACATGATCCGCTCCCAAAGAGCGCACAAGTTCTTCCTTAGATTCATGTCCGACTTTTGCAAAAACGATCCCTCCCTGCATTTTGGCTAACTGGATCAAAACTGTTCCTACACCGCCTGCTGCAGCATGGATCAAAACCTTCTCTCCTTTTTGTACCGGAGTGAGATAAGAAGCCATATAGTAAGCTGTTACAGCCTGTGTACAAAGCACCATCGCTTGTTCAGAAGGGATATCATCAATCGGTACTACCGCATAATCATGGGTAATAACATGCTTCCCATAGCCGCCAAAACGACAAAAAGCAACTACCCTTTTACCAAGTAGATTTTGATCAGCATCAGGACCAACATGACTTACGGTACCTACCAGCTCGTAACCGATCACACATGGAAGTGGAGGTCGTTCACGATACAATCCCAAACGCGCCATGACATCAGCGTAGTTCAATCCGAATGCTTCACTTTCCACGACTACCTCATCTTTTTGAGGTGCTGGAAGTTCAACAGATCTGCGTTCAAATGCACTATCCGCATTCCCGGCTTTCACCAGGACCATTGCTTCACTCTTTATCTTTTCCATGTTTTCCTTCTATGATCACAACGATCTCGCCTTTCGGAGGATGCTGTGTATAATATGCTTCTACTTCAGTCGCTGTTCCTCGTTTGTATTCTTCAAACATTTTGGAGATCTCTCTGACCACACACACTTTGCGGTCATCACCCATGAATTCACGGATCTGACCCAAGCATTTTACCAAACGATGTGGCGATTCATACAATACGATCGTTCGATCCTCCTCAGCTAATCTCGTCAGTTTCGTTTGTCTGCCTTTCTTATGCGGTAAGAATCCTTCGAATACAAAACGATCACAAGGGAATCCACTTGCCACCAACGCAGGAACAAATGCTGTCGGACCAGGTAAACATTCTACCTCGATCCCTTCTTCAATACATGCCCTTACCAACAAAAATCCAGGATCAGAAATGCCCGGAGTACCTGCGTCTGAAACCAAAACCACCATTTGGCTCGATTCGATCCTGTCAATAGCCGACCTCAGTGCTTTATGCTCATTATGTGCATGAAAAGGGACCACCTGCTTGGAGATCTCTAAGTGCGATAGTAACTTTTTGGTAACGCGAGTATCTTCCGCATAGATCATGTCACATTCTTTCAGGATACGAATGGATCTAAGGGTGATATCTTCCAGATTTCCAATAGGGGTTGGAACGAGTACAAGTTTGGCCACTTCCTTTTGTTTTTCTCAAAAGTACAAATTAACGGGTCAAAACCACGTAATCCTGGAGTAAGGTCTGAAGGAATTCCATGCGCTTAGGAGGAGTCTCCTCTAAACCAATCAATCGGGCTGATTCATCTGCAAGCTCGATGGCAAACTTCTTTGTTTCAGTATTTGGATTCATTTGAACACGCTGGATCGTGTTCTTGATCAACAGCATATCTTCATCTGTAAAACGAGTGACTTGCGGATATGTCGGCTGGTGATTATCAAGGCTTTTAATGGAAAGTACATCATTCAGATTGTACACCAACGACGATTTGTTTCGAATGACCAAAGTTCCCGCCATAATATCACCCATTCGTTGTCTCAACTCAGAAGTTCCAGAAAAAATGAACCCCATGATCCCGATCCCTAGCCAGATCAGTATGAACAGATCGGCGGCGATCCAAACCCAATCTGCCCTGAACACCCAACGGGTAAATACTTCGCGTAATCCAGGTCGCTCACCATTTACGGTAACCACTCGTATCCCCAACAACATTTTGCCGACGCTTTGTCCGCTGGTGGCATATTCAATGATCGGGTTGTAGAAGATCCATGGAAGTTTAATGATCAGCAATTTGAAGAACAATTCTGTTCCATAGGCTGAAAAAATATCACCTAAGCCCATCGCCATGGATACGATCACGAAGTAAATAATAAACATCACCGTATCGATCATGGAAGCGGCCAAACGCTGCATCGGTGAAGCTAACTCATACTCCACTTTTACATGATGTGCCGATTCAAATTCAACGGTGTATTTCATTTTTCGATTGGTTTTCCTTTAAAAAACCTGTTTCCGGGTTAGCTATAAAAATACAAAATCTATTTCCTTAGTGATACATAAAGAACTCACCCGCATCGACAACGGATTTATTTCCGGTAATCGAAACTTCCTTCAGAATTTTTTCTGTCATTTCTCCCGTATTCAGATTTTTGGAAACGACATAAACCTTGTATTCTCCTTTTCTTAAATATGGAAAAATAAAGTCTCCATCCCCTCCTGTTCTCTCCATTTCATGATAGTGATCTCCTTCACCATATATAAGATAGACCTTTTCATCAATTTGTGGAACTGTATTGCCAATGGTCTCATTTTTCCCTTGTTCTGTTACATCCACCAGAAATGACGTGGTCATATCATCAGCGTCAGAAATAGCTCCACTATTCTTTGAGATCAGGGTAATAATATCATTGGAGACCGATAAATCAAAATCATTGGATAGAGCACCATTCATGGCATTGAAAACGGACTGCGCAACCTCAAGATTGCTATCGCTGTAATTAAAGTCTACTTGTACACCTGTTCTTCCTCCCAGATGAGGATCACCGTCACTTACCCAATTCGGATTCTTGAACCAGAAATAATAATTGGCATTACCGGATAATCCATTAATGATGAAATAATCTCCATGTTCAAGGTCGGCCCCAGAAGTAACTATGATCTCAGTGATTTCATTTTTACCTGATGTTACATTGGCCCCTGTGACTTTTCCAATGATGGCCGAAGAACCTCCCGGTCCAGCAGATTTTTTACATGAGAATGAGATAAGAACGACTCCTATCAAAAGGATCAATTTATTCATTGGTTATTCAATTATTAATTTCTTTTTCAACGTTTGTCCATTTGCCAATTTGAGATCCAGAATGTAGATCCCCGGATCCAGTCCCAGAACATCGAGGATCATCGATCGATCGTTGATCTCAGCGCGCACAGTGATATATGCTCCTTTGCTGTCAAACAATCTGACGTCAACGATTTCTGAATCCTCTGACCACTCGATCGTAAGTTTCTCTTTAGTGGGTATTGGGTATACATTTATTCCAATTTGTTGCTCCTCTATTGATAGTCCCTGACAGGAGCCGAACATGTTCGCATCCATCCAGATGAGTCGGTCATTGATCCATGATTTTAAAAAGTCGATCTCTTCCTGATAAGTATTACCAACAAAAGAATTCGGCCAAACGTACACTCCAAGGATCGGCCATTTTTCATAGTGTCGTGTTGCAGGTGAGGCTAAAACATTCGCTAAACTATCGATGTATGCATTTAAACTGCTATTACTCAATACGCCGTTCCTTAATTCCTGCCATCTGCAATTTACTTGAGTGGCATACCATGGATCCTGTAAAAGTCGTTTCCACCAGAATGGATTGTCCCAACCTCCTCCGCAATAGCTATTAAAATCCAACTCCCACCCAGTAGTTAACCAGCCCTGACAATAATCCGCATTTCCATAGGTCAGATTGAAGTCCCATAAAGGCCCGGCTACAATCTTTCCTCCTTCACTTACTCTTTGCTTGTAGAGAAAAGCTGAAAGTCGATAACCATCAACATTCTTGGATAATTCATTGATCAGCATGTAATCAATGAATGATTGTACATCGATGTATGATGCATATCCGGTCACCGGATCGGAAAAATTCGGTCCACTGAGATTAGCTTCCCATTGAGTGATCTTATTGCGGATATAATTGAACTGAACCGTCTGTAGCTCACTTAATTCAGGATCGTGCATTTGGTAGCCAATAGTGGCAGTACTTGGCGCTGAAGCGGTATAAGGCGAATTCCACGCGATCACTCCGCCACCCGTCAATTTGTCGATCTTCACAATATATCCACCCGACAATTCATTGTCTGCGACATCCTCCGGAAGTAGCTCATCAATGTCGACACGCCCCGGGTTTTGCTTGATCCTTTCCATCAGCACATAAACTCCTGCGTATTCTCCGTTGATCAATACTTCACACAATTGAGTTCTAGGTGCCCACCTTCCACTCGCATTACCAATATGATATGTAAGCATGTTTCGGATCATGGATTTATCCGTGTATGGGGCGTAAAGGATCCAGTCATTGTCCGCAGGCCAATCGAACAAGGAAACATTGTAGTTGATTGTTGGGTCTGGTCCCCTGGTTTCAAGACCATATGAACGCTGAGGAAAAGATGCTGACGAAGAACCTCTTTGCTCAATGGCTATCTCCCCAAAGAATTCATTAAACGGATCATTGATATTGTTCAAATTCCCAGGTCCGTTATTGATAATACCCATGATCCCGTCGATCTTTGGTTCATCGGGAATATTCACACCATTGGTATTGATCACAACGATTGGAAGATTTGAGGACGTTACAGTCATGACTGTAGCCGGAGATGAGCCAAAAGTAAGTGACCAGTTCAATAGATTGCCTTCATCCGCTCCATAACTGTCTGTGATTTTCATCGTCCAGTTTCCATTCGGATTCTGACCATTGTTAACCAATCCCATAGAACCTGTGGGTTTATAAGTACCGGTGAATGGAGATGTGCCCACAAGAATACTTTGAGAAGCACTTGTGTTGAAACAGGTGTTGGTCATAAAATCATCCGAACCCCCAACCCCGGAAGCCAATTGAAAAGTCGTTGCGTCTGGAGCAACCAGCTCAATGGTAAGATCGGCCAGCCAGGTGTGATTTATATTCAAGCAAACCGTTTCCAGGCCGAAATTGGTCATGTCGATCGTGGATTGTGGCAACGAAACATTGATCGTACTTGTAGTCGTCTGAAAATCGAAAATTGATGTTCCTCCTCCTGAAAACGTTTGAAGTCTTGCCGAAATTGGCATCACAATAAGCACTAAGAACAGCAGGGATTTCATTAAAAGTAAATGTATCAGAATTTTCTTTTGAGATGCACAATTTACATTGAAAGTTGCAGATGGCTCAAAAGAAGTTCTAGATCTCCTTCACAAACAAATCTCTGTCAAAACGAATTCTTGGTCCATAGACCCCGTTCTCAGCCCTCTTTCCCACACTGATCGCCATACAAACCTCTGCACCTTTTGGTAGTTCAAGTAATCGAGCAATTCGATATTGATCCAACCCTTCCATTGGACACGTATCATAACCATGAGCTCGTACTGCCATCATAAAATTCTGACATGCCAGCGCAGTGGATTTGTGCGCCCAGGTTTTCATATCGGCATGCGAGGATGGTTTTCTTGGGAACGGAGCCCAGATCCCTTTCCAGTTCATGTAGATCTTTTTTGCCAAACCAAAAAGTCCCAGAAATCCTGGCGTATATGCCAATGGAACGATCTTCTTGTAGTAGTGAATTGCACCTCGGATGGCATGTTGATCCTCTTCTTTGGAAAAACGATCCAGCATCAGCTCACGAGTAACTTTCCATTTGTTTGGATAAGCAACTGCAACAATTATCTCAGCGGCAGTTCTCGCCGCCGGTTGGTCAAGGCAAAAATGATTCAGTTTTTTTCTCTTTTGAGGGTCTCTCACCCAATAAAATTCCCACGCTTGTAGGTTGGATGAGTTTGGAGCAAGCAAAGCCAGGTCCAGGCATTTTCGCATGATCTCTTCAGGTACCGGATCCTTTGTATATACCCTGCAAGATCTTCTGGCCTCAACCAGTTTTTCAAATTCTTCGGGATTACAATAGGATGAGCTCTCTGAGTAATCTAATTCCGGAATATCTCTTAAAATGTCGTTTTCTGCCATTGGCTGGGTTTGCTTTATATGTATCGAACAGTGTGTCGAGATCTTTTGTTCACCGTGAAAAGTAGAATAAAATCGTTTTCAGTCTTTCCAAGTTCAACATCTAGCTTTAGCATTTTACCCTTCGCTTTTGATGTATGAAATGCCGTTGATTCACCCGGACGATAATACTGTATTGTGTACTTTCCTCTTTTCATTCCTGCTAATCTGATCTTTTCTTTTTTCATACTGACGGTTTCAGAAACTCTAGAGTATTTACTTTCGATCTGACTTGCTTCGATCGAATTGCATTCTGCACCTGTAGATAATGCGTTCACCGTTGTATTCGTTATCACACCGATCGCTCCTTCCTGATTTTTCGAACGTAAATAAACAAGATCCGCTTTACCCTTTCCTTCGATGAACATGCGCTCGGCATACTTGTAATTGTATTCCCAATGACCATCCTCTGTCTCTGTTGCCCAACACGGATGAAACTTTCCATTCCTCAAATCTACTTTCGATAAGAACGCGTCTATTTCGCCAAATTCTTTGAATAAATTTGGTTCAAATCGCATATGCCAGCTCAATCCTCCCGCCAATCCACTGAATGGGATCTGCCAATACATTCTTTTCATTTCCACAGTGGGAGTTTCACACACGTATGGATCTGTTTCTGAATAGAATAATGGCTTGGTATTGTATATAGGAAAAGATCCTGATCGATCCACAACATATGAATGATCACTTCCCTTCTCCAACATTTCATTTAAATAATGCTTTGCTAACGGTATCCTGTAAAAAAAGGCCATATCTGGTGCACCGAAATCATAGATGTTACTCGTCATCAGATCCATATTCGGCGAGTAGTAGATATCATCCTTTGGGTGTTTTTCGCCGGCAAAACTTGCCGTTAACAAGTGTTTATTCCCGTAATAATTTGATTTAATGTAATCCGCCATCTCCTTTTGCCAGGCGCTGTGGATTTTATAGTTGTCACCAGTCATGTAAAATTCATTGTTGTCTGCTTTCGGTGAACCCACATTTGAAATCTCACTGAAGAGTTCCCATACAGCAATCGAGGTCGAATATCCCCAACGAGACAGAATATATCGCAAGCGCTGTTTATAGTACATTTTAGCGGTTTCATCTTTAAAAAAATCTATTGGATCATCTGAACCCATAATGGCACGATAGCAGAATGGCTCACCGTCTTTTTCAGTATTCCAGGTCCAAGTTCGATAGTAGGCCCTTTCACTTAATTGAAAAGAGAAGTGGATCTGCATATTCCAGTGAATGTATAACCCAAGATCTTCTGCAAGGAACAGGATACTATCCAGCTCCTGAGCCATATGCAATCGATCTGTGTAGTCACCGATCTTTTCCCATTCGATATCTGTCGTTGACGGATACATGATCATGCGCATGTAGTTTCCACCCCCATTTCGTAGATCGACCATCGAATTTCTATAATTTCTGTATACCCTCGGTAAGGTATAAACGAAACGGTATCCTTCGTTGGAGCGGAAATATCTCCCATTTTCTCTATAACACAAAAGATTGAACAATTCCGGATCAGAAAGCGTATCGGTCTCAGGCCAGGGTAAATTACACCCGAGCGGATAAAATGTTCTGTTATTGAGTTCCATGTATCGCCCGGAAGGCTCTATACTCATGTAACCGCTACTTCTACTGTTGTATGAAACCTTGAAAGAAAGGCTTTCATCCACTTTAATGGGTTGTTTCCTTGAATGGATCGTTACGGACAGGTCCCATTCCCCTTCTTTCGGAGCTGAAAACCTGAATCTGAAGGGATATTCATGTGACTTTGGATGATATCCACCTATCGACCGATATTCCTTAGGGGAATAATTTCCTTTTAATGGTTTGGGAAGCTCCTCAGAATTCCAGGCTTCAAAATCCTTAAAATAAAATGCATCAATAACTATTTTTTCACCCGACGCTTTATGCACAAACTCTCCTTCCACCTTGAGTTCCCACTCCAGATATGGATTCAGTTTCTGTGCATCCGGAACATTCAATCCCTCGACAAAATTCTTGACAAATGCCGTTTCCTTCGAAGGCAATTCCACGCCAATTTCAATCATTTGATAGGTCAGAAAACTTGAGCTTTCTATTGAATTCATCAGCGCTAGCTTAACTTTGGATTGGTCTCCAGTCTGCGCTAAAATTTGTGTCGCGAAGAAAATTAGAATTGGTAAGAGCTTGATTCCGTGATTCATATTTTAAAAATACAGATTACATTCCAAAAAGGATCATTCGAAAATAGCGTGAAATAAGGAATTCCGCTCTATTTAAAACCCTTCTAAATAAAGGTTTTTTGACAATTCCATGACAAAAGATCAGCAGAAGCTTAGCACATTTGCATTCTACTTTTAAGGGAAACGTGCTGGATCATTTTCACATAATAGCATTTACTCACCGAAATCTGGATCTTTCAGATATCGGTAGACTGCATATTGAAGAGTCCAAACAGGAAGAACGATTGCAGCAATTAAAGGCTGCTGTTGGTCTGGAGGAGTTGTTATTCCTTTCCACCTGCAATCGTGTTGAATTCCATTATGTCACGAAAAGAGAATCCGATTTTCATTTTGTAATGGATTTTTTCCGAACACTATACCCAGAATTCACGACTGAAGATATTGGTCATTTTGCTCATCATGGTGATCAGTTCAAAGGAATCAGTGCAGTTGAACATATCCTTTCAGTTGCTTCATCGATCGATTCAATGGTGGTAGGTGAACGAGAGATCATCACTCAGGTCAGAAATTCCTTTGAAGCCTCGAAAAAAATGAATCTGACAGGTGATTTTATTCGCTTGTTAATGAGACACACCATCGAAACGGCAAAGAAAGTGTATACCGATACAAGTATTGCCACCAAACCGGTTTCAGTTGTTTCTCTTGCTTACCACAGATTGCGCGACATCAACATTCCACTGAATGCAAGAGTGATCATTATCGGAGCGGGAGTAACGAATACAAACATGAGTAAGTTTCTTAAGAAGCATGGCTTTAAGAACTTTACTGTCTTCAACAGAACACTTTCCAAGGCAGAGAATTTAGCTTCTGACCTCAATGGTAAGGCGCTCCCGTTAAGTGACCTATCTACATTTAAGGATGGTTTTGATGTCATCATCACGTGTACAGGGGCAGAAGAGCACATTATAACTCCAGAGATTTACACGCAACTTTTGATTGGTGAAACAGACCGAAAAGTCGTGATCGACCTATCGCTACCGCAGGATCTTCATCCAACCATTGAGAAGGAACACAATGTCACTCATATTTCTGTAGAGGTACTTCAGAAGATCTCCAACGAAAACCTGAAAGAAAGATCAAAAGAGATCCAGCATGTAGAGGAAATCATTTCAGAAGCACTTTTCAATTTCAAAAACATCCACAAGCTTAGAGAGGTTGAGATCGCCATGCGAGTAGTGCCTCAGAAAGTAAAAGAAATAAAATCCACTGCCATCAACGAAGTGTTCAAGAATGACCTCGACGAACTCGATGATCATTCGCGCGAGGTGTTGGAGAAGATCATTGGCTACATGGAAAAGAAATACATTAGTATGCCGATGATTATGGCAAAGGAAATCCTATTAAAACATTAATTATGCAGACGATCCGCATCGGTTCAAGAGGAAGTGATCTTGCCCTTTGGCAAGCCAATCATGTTAAACGACAACTGGAAGAACTGGGATGTACTGTAAGTATCACCATCATCAAAACTCAGGGAGATGCGATCCAGCATTTGAGTTTCGATAAACTTGAGGGAAAGGGATTTTTTACCAAGGAGATCGAAAACGCTTTATTGAACAACGAGATCGACCTTGCTGTTCACTCGCACAAAGATCTAGAAACAACTCCTCCCGATGGATTGGTGATCGCGGCAGTTTCTGAACGTGAAGACCCATCTGATCTGTTACTTATCGCCAAGAATGCGTTTGATGAAAATCAGCAATGGGGATTGAAACAAGATGCCATCGTTGGCACCTCTTCTGCAAGAAGAAAATCGCAGGTCATGCGTTTCAGAGGTGATGTTGAGATCAAAGACCTTCGAGGTAATGTGCCAACCCGCATCCAGAAATTACGTGATGGGAATTATGAGGCCATTTTACTTGCAAAGGCTGGAGTGGACCGATTGAACATTGACCTATCTGAATTCATAGTTGTCGTGCTTGATCCTACTGAATTTGTTCCAGCTCCTGCACAAGGAGTACTGGCTCTGCAAATCCGTGAAGGAGACGAACAAACAGCATCAATGGTATCAAAACTGGACCATCCTGAGATCTCAAAACGAATAGCTGTTGAGCGAAAAGTGCTGAATCTAATGCGGGGCGGGTGCCAGCTGCCTCTTGGAGTATATTGTGATGAACAACTGAACGTCTTTGTTTCACACTCTACGAACTGGGAAGAAGGATCTGACCTCTACGAATACGAATGTGAAGATCTAAGTGCATTACCTGAAATGATCGTTGAAGACCTGTTGGAATCTTCAGAAGATGATAACTAAGCTTTTCATATCACGTCCACCACAGGACATCCCTTTACTCGCAAAATTTTGTCAGGATCACCAAATCGAACTGGAGGCTAAGTCACTTATTCGTTTTGAACCACTTGAGTTTGAGCAGCCCGAAAACTATGATGTTATTTTCTTTTCGAGTATTCGATCTGCCATCTTCAGTATGTCTTCCCTAGATAAATCAAAACCAGTCGCTTGTATTGGAAAAGCTACGGCAGAAAAAGTCAGGGCACTTGGGTTTGAAGTTACATTTATTGGTGACAAATCGGGTGACCCTGAAAACGTTGGTGCTGAATTTAAACATTGGCTGGGTGACCGAAAAGTATTCTTTCCTGTCTCAAACCTTTCAGCAGGCACGATTGAACGAATTCTTGAACCTGATCAGGTGATTAAAAGAACCGTATACCAAACCGTCCCTACAGCAGATAAAATCGAAAAGAAAGATCTGTATGTCTTTTCTAGTCCTTCCAATTTTGAATCATTTTCTGAAATCAATAAGCTTCCGGCTTCTGCAAAAACAATAGCCTGGGGAAAAACCACAGCAAAATCCATGTCTGAAAAAGGATTAGCCCCCGATTTCACCTTAGAAACTGGGGATGAATCAGAAGTCATCCAACTACTTACAGAGAAATAAAAAAGCCCTCTTTCGAGGGCTTTCAATTATTGTTTAACGATCTTAAACGTTTGTGAGGCACTGCCCGAACCTATGTTCAAGAAATACGTTCCTTGAGCCAATTTTTCGGTAGCAATATTCACCAGGTTCATTCCTGTATTGGAATGGATCGTGTACGATTCGATCACCTTTCCAGAAATATCCATTACATCAATTGCGATCAACATTGGTTCTGCTAATGCAAACGCAACATTTACTTCCTCATCGGCTGGATTCGGATATACATTGATTCCGCTGATTGTATTTTCTTCATTCAACCCCAAAACAAGATCTTCAGAAGGCGAACCAGCATATATATTGATGTTATCCAGGTAGAAATTATTTCCTCCATCACTTTCAAACTTGAACTTGTACCTGAAATCTTCTACCCAATATGTTGAAGTTACATTGGTCATATGAACTGTCACCCAATCACTCACTCCGGCAGGTGCCCATGAAGTTGAAGAAGTCAAAGGTGAAAGCGTATTTCCGCTGATCGTCTTTCTTTGGATCCATGTTTCTCCACAATCACTGGTAATGAAAACCTTTAACCATTCGTTGTCCGCAGCATTTCTTTTTCTGTATGCGTAACGGAAACTTAGGGTCATCGAAGAAGTAATGGATAAAAGATCAACCGGTGCTGAAATTAATTCATCCACGCTTCCGGCAGGTTGACCGAAGTTGATCAGCTTTGCACATTTCGTTCCTGTCAAACCAAATCCTGTCTCCAAGTCAAAGGTGTTATTATTACTCGGATTTTCAACCTTCCACTCGCTGATTCCAGCCAGGGTTGAGTACGATTCAAAATCTTCAAGGAATGGTAATGCACCGTTATCTGGTAGTACAAGTAGATAGTCATCTTTTGTTTCAGAAACAGATCCTGAACCATCAGTAACTGTCAATGAAATTGTATAATATCCCGATGTAATGAAATTAACGGTGATGTTCTGCGATGTCGAAGAAGTTCCATTAGTGAACACATAGTCTACACCTGCTACACCAGGAGTGATCGACCAGTTCCAACCCGTAGGTCCGTGAAAACTATAATCCGTGAAAGTCAATTCGGTATTCGAACAAATCGTAGTTCTTGGTGCTGAAAAATCTGCTAAACAAAGAACATCTGGATCGTTAATCCCTGTAGCAACAATGTTTACTGGTGTTACCATACCTGCCATAAAGCTGATATCGACAAAGTTGGTTTGCATGATCCCGATCTGATCCATTGAGAACATGTTCTGACAAGAATTGTAGCTCATGTAATTCTCGATCTGATCAACTGCGTCGAATCCGAATGCATCACCAGCAGGTACTTCATCACATGAATTCCATGTTGAATTACAACTCCAGTTTGCCTCTGCTTGTGGAGGAGTATCACAACAATAGTCTCCGTTACTGTTACAATTGTTCGTGTGACAACCTGTTGATCCGTTCCAGCCTGCATCGAATATGTGATTCAGACCTAATAAGTGTCCCATTTCGTGGGTCAACGTTCTTCCATCAGCACTGCTTGCTGTTCCAATTGATCCAAAAGAATCATTTCGGATCAGAATCCCATAATTCGCTCCATTCGGCCAATATGGAAGGTAAGCATACCCTAATGTAATTCCTGCACCATCACTGTTGATCGAATTTACTACCCAAATATTCAAGTATTTATTCATTGGCCATTGATCTGAACCTCCGTTTGAAGTGTATTTACAATCGTCATCCGCATTGTAACTCAAATTCGGGGCATTGACCCGAACAATTCCGTTGGTACAATTCCCTTGAGGATCTTTTTTTGCAAGCTTGAACTCAACATCCATACTACCAGCGACCAGAGAGAAAGGGGCAGTTGCCGTGTTTCGCGTATTAACAGCATCTGTATTTGCTCTGTTGTAATCTTCATTCAAGATCCTGATTGCATCGTGAACTTGATCGTCGGAAATGTTTCCTACTCCGTTGTCATGAATGACATGAACGACCACCGGAACAAACAGAGTTGCCTTTTCATGTAATGTTTTACCATTTGCAGCTTTGCTCATCGCTTCATGCATATGTTGATCAAAACCCGGGTTTTCGGTTCTTAGTCGCTGTAGTACTTTATCCGTACCACACCAGTTTTCCTGAGCAAATCCATTCCCCAGAATCGAAGTTAATATTGTTGCAAATAAGATTCTTTTCATTGTCATATTTATAAAATAAAGTAAAGCCTCACGTAGGAGGCTTTACTGATATTTGTTTTATTAGTATTACTGAATAACAAACTTCATGGTCTGAGCGATATCACCATTTGAAATCGTCATAAAGTAAGACCCGGAAGATAATTCATTCGTATCCATCATTACCAGGTTAGTGCCAGCTGCAGCATTCACCAAAACGTCCTTCACATGCTTTCCTGTGATGTCATTTACAATGATCACCATTTGCTGTGCGTTACTCACAGTAAATCTTAGGTTCACTTCCGCATCGACCGGATTTGGATACAAAGCCAAATCAGCAAACTCACCTTCTTCAGCGATACCTACTACAAGGTTATCGGAAGGGGATCCTGGGTATATATTGATGTTATCAAGGTAGAAATTATTTCCTCCATCACTTTCAAAGCGGAACTTGTATCTGAAGTTGTCTACCCAGTAAGTTGAAGTAACGTTAGTCATGTGAACAGTTACCCAGTCACTGATTGACGCAGGAGACCAAGAAGTTGTCGATGTCAATGACGAAAGTGAATTTCCACTTAATGTCTTACGCTGGATCCAGCTGTCTCCGCAGTCTCCCGTTACATATACTTTTAACCATTCGACATCTGAAGATGTCTTCTTACGGTATGCGTATCGGAAACTTAAGGTAACTGCGGATGTAATACTTGAAAGATCAACTGGCGAAGAGATCAATTCATCTGAACTTCCTACTGCTTGTCCATAGTTCATAAGCTTCACACATTTAGTACCTGTATGACCAAAATTAGACTCAAGAGTAAACGCATTGTTATTATTAAAATTCTCAACTTCCCAATTTTCCTGACTTGTTAATGAAGTGTATGACTCGAATCCTTCAAGGAAAGGAATTGACGAAGACTCCGGTAAAACTCTGATGTATGCTGTTTTTACTTCTGAATCACTAGTTGTACCATCGGTTGAAGAAAGATTAACTGTGTAGAGCCCTGGAGAATTGTATGTCACTGAAGGGTTTTGATCTGTTGAAGAAGCAGGAGATCCTCCGGTAAAAGTCCAGTTCCAGCCAGTTACAACATTATATGAGTCGTCATTAAAGTTCACTACATCACCAACACAAATTGTCGTTCTGTCTGCATAGAAATCTGCTTTGCACAAATACAAATTCCCATCTGCTCCTGTTTGCTGAAGATTGTTAGTGGTCCATAAATTATTTCGTCCACCGGAAGAAGAAACGATTGCATTTCTCATTCTAGTTCTTTGACCTTCAGTAAACATTTTAGAACAATATGAATAATCCATGTAATTCTCAACGTTGTCTCTAATATCAAACCCCCAATAGGCATTATCAGTTGTACAAGTATTTGAATTCATCGCACATGACTGAACCCCAATGCATGTTGGAGTATCCTGCACGTTATCATCTGTTCCACAACTAGAAGTATTACCTGGATTATTGTTTCCTCCCCAAGTATGGTCAAGATTTAACCAATGACCAGCTTCATGTGTCAACGTTCGGCTTGTTCCTTCAGATGATGTACCAATTCTACCAACATAGCTGTGCAAAACCCAAATTCCGTTGCTCATTCCTGTACCACCAAAAGCTGGTTTGTAAGTATAGCCCGCTGCACCGCCAATATCACCACACACGAAAATATTCATATATTTATTACCTGGCCACTGCCCATTGTAAACATCATTTCCGGAAACAATAGCATTCACCTGAGCGTTACCATTATCTCCATTATAGGACATTGCTGATAGCGTTCTTGTTATCCCTTTGAAGCACGTTCCATTCGGTGCCTTTGTTGCCAGAACGAATTCGATCTCAATATCAGCTGGCATTCCCTGAAAATCAGCATGGACATTATTCGCATCCGCATTCAGTCTGCGATAGTCTCTATTGATCACTTCCATTGCATCATAGATCTGCTCGTCAGAAATGTTTTCAACGCCACCATTATGAAGTACGTGGAATACAACAGGTATTTTGTACACTGTTGCTTTAGGTGCAACGTCTTTTCCTTTGTTCAATAATTCATTTTGTTGTTCTTGCTCATAAATAGCCAACATTGCAGGATCTTTAAGCAATTCAACCATTTTTTTATGGGTGTGACAGTACTCAATTGATTCACCTTCGCGCATGTTTTGCTTATCCAATTGACGTGCCGGTGCCTGAGCAGAGAGAATTCCGGTAAACATCAAAAAGAGAGTAAAAAGGGTAGTTTTCTTCATGATTTTCTAGTTTCTGTAGTTTTAAAACGCATGAATATACAAAATGGTTTGCGCAATTTATAAAGATTATAAATAAAAGGTCAAATTGCTGGTTGAATGGTAAAATCAATCGACCAGATCTCGAACGGAGCAAATGATCATTTCCTCGTTGAAGGCTAAGGATAGCATCCGATGAATTTTTCGGGCAACCTCTTTGACATTAGACAATTGGCCCATATTTTTTAAGTCGACAAACCGTTGTTTCTGAGAAAAATTCTCTTCATCCACAGCTCTAATCGTAGTTTGCATCTTGGTATCGACCACTCCAGGTGCAATGGAATACACTTTGGTGTTTCTGCCTCTCTCCTGTTCTTCAAGATAGAAAACTTTGGAAAACATGTCCAATGCGGCCTTTGAAGCGCAATAAGCTCCCCAGGAAGGGATTGGGTTTTTGCCCGCCCCAGAACTGATGTTTACTATGGTCAATTGATTTTCAAGCGCCGCCATTTTTCCAGTCATGATCATGGCGGCGAGAACATTTACTTCAAAAACTTCCTGAAGGGATTCAATGTCCTGGTCAACGGTTCTTCTCACTTTGCCAAGAACACCCGCATTGTTGATCAATAAGATCGGCTCATCTGAAAGATTTAAATCCAGATTTTTAACCTTGTCAAGATCCCTTAAGTCACAGGTTACAAAATGAAAATGATCATGATCGATCGTGTTGTTTCTTCCGATTCCGATCACTTGATTTCCTTTTTCAAGGTAATACTCGGCAAGTGCTTTACCAATTCCCCCCGAAACACCCGTGATCACAACCTGCATTACGAAACATTTATATCCATAAAACGCTGAACGTTTCGTGCCGTTCCGAAGACAACAAGTGTATCTCCTTCTTTAATAACAGTATCAGATTTAGGGACACCAATTACGTGTTGCTCCGTGCATTGGGTACCGTTCTTGTCTACCTCGTAAAGTCGTTTGATCGTTACCAGCGTTAGCTCATAGCGATTTCTGAATTCGATCTGATCCAGATTCCTTCCTATACAGCCTTTAGGGGCAACGATCTCAGCGATCTCATGATCATCTGGCAATTGCAAGAAAGATATGATGCTTGGGTTGATCAACTTTTCGCGAACAACTTGTGCAACCTCCTCTTCCGGTGTAAGGATCTCAGTGATCCCCATTTTTTCAAGGATCAGTTTCTGGTGCGAACCATTTGCCCTGGCAATAATTCTTTTTACACCAAGATCCATTAAATGAACTGAGGTAAGGATCGTGGCCTCGAAATTTTCTCCAATTGCCACTACGACCGCATCCATCTCATCAATATTCTGAGATTGCAAGGCTCTAATATCCGTTGAATCAAGAGTAACAGCAAAAGCGACATCATCCTTGATCGTCTCGATCTTTTCCTCGCTATTGTCAAAGGCGAAAACCTGAGCGCCTTTCTCTGCAAGACGTTTTGCGATTGTCAGACCGTATCGTCCAACTCCAATAACTGCAAATTTACTATGCTTCATGATTCAAATTTAAGCCAATGCCTGTTCAAGATCAGCGATTAGATCCTCGACGTCTTCCACTCCAACACTCAATCTCAAAAGGTTATCTACCACCCCTGATTTTTCTCTTTCTTCCTTTGGAATTGAAGCATGGGTCATTGTTGCCGGGTGATTGATCAATGATTCAACTCCTCCTAACGACTCAGCCAGTGAGAAAACTTTAAAGCTCGACGCAATTTTGAAGGTATTCTCGATCGACTTATCTTTCAAAACAATGGAAATCATTCCACCAAAATCACGCATTTGCTTTTTAGCGATCTCATGATTCGGATGTTCTGGAAAACCAGGCCAGTATACCTTTTCGATCTTTGGATGATTCTTTAAAAATTCAGCGATCTTTCTACCGTTAAAGCAATGTCTTTCCATTCTTAAGTGCAGCGTTTTGATCCCTCGAAGCACAAGGAATGAATCCATTGGACCAGGATTAGCACCTGAACTGTTCAAAATAAAATACAATTGCTCATGGATTTTAGGATCATTGGTGATCAAAGCACCCATTACCACATCAGAGTGTCCTCCAAGATATTTCGTTACAGAATGCATCACTATGTCAGCTCCAAGGTCTAATGGGTTCTGAAGATAAGGTGAGGCAAAAGTGTTATCCGCCACCATGATCAACCCTTTTTCCTTTGCAATCGCTGCGACTGCAGCAATATCAATGATCTGCATGGTCGGATTGGTAGGCGTTTCTGCCCAGATCAACCGTGTATTCTCGTTGATGTAATTTCTTGCGTTTTCTGCATTCGTCAGATCAATGAAGTGAAATTTGATCCCAAACCTCTCATAGATCTTCGTGAAAAGACGATAAGTTCCGCCATAAAGATCGTCTCCGGTGATCACCTCATCACCCGGTTTCAACATTTTTAATACGGCATCTGTGGCAGCAACCCCACTACTGAAACAAACACAATGTTTTCCATTTTCAAGAGCCGCAATATTGTCCTGAAGTGCCTCACGGGTAGGGTTCTTACCACGCGCATAACCATATCCTTTATTTACTCCAGGTGCTTCCTGAACATACGTCGAGGTTTGATAAATTGGGGTCATGATCGCCCCTGTAGACTCATCCGGGTGAACACCGGCATGGATTGCTTTTGTACCAAATTTCATCTTTTCGAACTTTGGCCCTAAAAGTAATCAATTCACCGAAAACAGAAGAAGATTATTCCTTAATGATCTTGATATCTACCCTTCTGTCCTGACGTTTTTGTTCTTCTGTGTAGGAGCCTTTATGAAGCGACTTGGTCTCTCCATAATAGTATACTGTGATCTTATTCTCCGGGAAACCGGCGTCGACCAGTTTTCGCATCACTGTCTCTGCTCTTTTCCTGGAAAGCACAAGGTTATAGTCAAGACTACCATCGCGATCTGTGTAACCAACCACCATGATCGAAACCGACTTGTCTTTCAAATAATCATCTACAAATTTCATTAAAGACTGATGCTCTGTTGTAGAGATGTTGGACTGGTCATGTTCGAAGAATACACTCATGTCTTTGATCACATTCTTTTTCGAGATCATCTTATTGAGTTCCGCTTTTGAAGTAAATAAATTGCGGATGGTGTCATTCTTTCCGATCACTCTGATTTGCTCACCCGTATGATTCGGATCAAGCTCCTCCTTCTTGTCTTGTAAATTGATCTTGTCGATATTCGACTGATCTACCGGACAACCATCGTTGTAGACAGAGCCAGCATGATCCGGACATTTGTCAACGTTATTTGAAACTCCGTCACCATCATTATCCATACAACATCCCGGATTTTCAAACGGACATCCATTGTTCAATTCGATTCCTGGAACATCCGGACACTGATCCGCAGCGTCGATCACACCATCAAAATCTCGGTCAGGACATCCATAATGAACCCCAAGACCAGGTGCATCTGGACACATGTCATTCATATCAATGATCCCATCACCATCTGTATCAGGACAACCTCTTGTTTCAACTGGCCCCGGATCGTATATACAATAATCCTCATTGTCGATGATTCCGTCCCCATCCGTATCAGGACAACCTCTGAACTCCCATGTTCCCTTGTCATCAGGGCAATTATCCATACGATCTGAAACCTTGTCGAGATCTCTGTCAGCTGGTACAGTGTATAGAATGTTGTACGCAAAACCAAAGAAGAAATTTCTGGTCAATGATGCTTTCTTACCAAACATCATCCCCATATTGTTGCTTCCTCCATAAACCGAATACGATTTATAGCTATATCTACCGGCAAGGCCAACATAACAATGCCCGGTTCCATCTTGAGACAGTGGCATCATCACACTGTATTTCTGGCTCTCAATTCTCGGGGTAACCGTGTGAAGAAAAACATAGCTCACTCTTGTTTTATCCCAAGCACCTATCAACGGCATTGACATGTTATAGCTCACATACAGATCTGCTTTTTTAAACGGTTGGATCTCGTCAATCAGGTAGTCCCCACCCAAATGCAAGGTAGTTGGAAGATTCATGCGGAATTTTTCTTCTTGTTCTGCCGACTTTGTTCCACTTTGCTGAATCTGGGTATAGATGATGTTGTATGGATTTTGACCAAAAGCACCAAAATTTGCACCGCTATTTATCAGATTACTTGCATTTACATATGAAGAAGGATTCGTGAAATTCGAATAGATGGTATCGCGCATAAATCGAATCCATCCAAGATCAGTGATTGATGCCGTAAATTTCATTTTGTATTTATTAATGTCATAACGAACCAATCCTTTTTCGCCGTCCATATCATAATATTGTTTATTGTGATCCGGACGAATTTCATACGTCACTCCCAGGTCAAAACCGATACCTCTGTTTTTGTATTTCATCTGAGCATCGTCGTAATTTTCACCAAATCTTGCATCCAGGTCTTTGATCACTGCAAGGTCATAATTGTCGTAGGGAAATTCAATTGTACCTGCATTCGCATAAAAATATCTAGCGCTAAGACCGTTCAAAACTTTAAAGGTCGCTCCTGCTTTCAACAAACGTTCTCCTTGATCATAAATCGTACGTGCATAAGTAAACGCATGTTCAGTGAAATCACATTCTGATAAATTGAATTTGCCGAGGTCTCCTGTTTGAACCGTATCATTTTGAAGGTAATTCAAAGCTGATGCTTCATTCCAGATCTGAGGAATACCCCATTGCCCATTAAAAGAACGGTATCGCATCGAATAACCAACAGCATTGGAATGATCAAACTCGTATTTAAAGTTAATTATATCAATGTCGAAGCTACTTGTTTCAAAACCTTTCTTCCTGCCTTCAATCAGTTTACCTTCCTCTCCAACATAGAGCAAATAGTCCTTTTTATAGTAATTACTATTCGAATTGGTATTTAGGTTGAAAACTAACCCAAGCTCAGTTCTGGAGTCTACAATAGAGGATGGATTAAAGTGCGCCCAATTCGCACTAAAATAATTATCCATTACGATACCGGTATTCACTTGTTGAGAAAAGGTAATCCCTGAAAAGATCAGGAATAGGATCAGAAGGCTCTTTTTCATTTTGTTAATTTCAGCGTTCAAAGATAGAACAGTTTATTCAGTGATCACAAATTAAAATCATTCATGTTGACCTGCTTTTCAGCCGATTACAGAGCAAACTTTTTCTAACTTTATCGCTTATGACGTTTGCCAAGGAAATAGTGTTGAAAATGATCATGGAAGAATCGCAGTTCAATGTGAATGATCCCCTGGTTCATCTATTTTCTGCGAAACATCAATCCTACTCTCCGTCAGACAATTTAGTTGATCTAAAGCTGGAAGGAGAGATCAAAGTAATCATCCGTTCTGCTCTTCAAACACAAAAAGAGGAAGGGATCATGCCTTTATGCCTAGTGAAAAGTGTCTTGCACTGGAAGGCAGCAGACAGAGCGATCACAAGTCCGCTGGAGATTATTCCCTGTGAGCTAAAGATCAATAAGGCGGAACAAACAGTCACCTTTGTTTTACTGGAAGAGGAAGCTTTTATCAATCCCTTTGTACTAAGAAAGGTGGAAAAGGAATATGATCTAACCCTATCTGGGGATGAGGATGTTCAAGCCACTATTGAAAAAGTCACTTCCTTACCGATCGAAGAAGATCACAGCAAATATTACATAGGAAATTTCCATCATTACAGGCATGAGGTGCTGCGTGAGCTTGAACAACTATTGCAACAACCATTTTCGACAGCTGTTGAACGAATCTTAGGAAATGAAGAATTTACAGAGCAGGTTATACATCTCAACGAACATGATCTTTTTCTATCAGACACTGATCAATTAAAGGTGTTTTCAACGGTTGAAAAAGGAAACACGGTCATACAGGGGCCTCCAGGTACTGGAAAGTCTCAGGTGCTGACCAATTTGATCTCAAAGATCATGTTCGGTAACCAAAGTGCGTTAGTGGTTTCAGAAAAAAGGGTCGCGCTCGAAGTCATCAGAAAAAAACTTTCTCAATTCGATCTTGATGATTTCTGCTATATCTCTACAGGTGAAACGGGCACTTTTGATCTGATCAATTCCTTAAAAGATTCATGGGAGAAACTAGAAAGAACAGAGAACAAGAACAGAATACCAGAGTTACTCAATCTTTCATCGCAACTGGAAGATCAACTTCAATTCACCTTGGACTTGATCCGAAACCCACAGATCTTTGGAGGAATCAGTTACGATCAGTTTCGTGAAATGAGTAAGGGAATTGATCTTGATTCTATCCCCTTCGTCAACGATCTGCCCGACTTGAACACATGGACAACTACTGAAGATCAGATCCAGACAATCTATTCAAAAGGTATCCACTCTGCTTTACAATACCTGCATTCATCATTTATCCGTTCAGGTACAATTCAACAAGTTCAACAGCGCTTATCAATCTTCTTGACCCACAAGGAGGTGCTGAAGTCTATGTCGATCCATACTTGGGAAGATCTGCATCGTGCCATGAAAAAAGCAGCGTTTTGTCAGTATTTTGAATCTCCGATCTTTAAAAAATACCAGGGTGTGCTTACACCTGGCTCAAAAGAACAAAAGAAATTCATTTCGTTATATAGCAAGTACATTCGGGTAAAGACCACCCTGAATGGAATGAATTCATTGGCGGACAATTGGATCACACCTCCTGGTTTAGTGGAAACAGAATTACTTGAAAAGTCACTAAGGGATAATTCGATTTTCAAGAGATGGAAAACAGAAAGGCTTTGGAAAAAATACTCTATTCAACCCTTATCTTCCGCCGATGAATTACTGAAACAACGCCGAAAATTATTACAGGAAAAGGGAGTTTTTTCTAAAATACTCGTTGATTTTTGCGGTATTGGAATAGATCAGGAATCGGACATCGATCTCATCCATCATCAGCTTCAGTCACTGAACACTTCAGATTTTGGGGTTTGGTCCCAACTTACGGATGAAGAAAAAAGAGAATATTCGAAAGCAAATAATGTACTTCAAGATCTATATCAAACAGGAAAAAACATTCTTCAGCTCCATTCCAATGATGTTATCAATGAGGTACTGACTTCCGTCGAGAAACATTCTTCAACCTTGGTTGAGGAGAAAGAAAAGTTACAATCAATCCCAGAATCGATCATTAGGAATCTAAGGGCCTTCCCAACCTTCGAATCCTTGCGTTCTGCTGTTTTAAAAAGCAATTATACAAAGACCATTTCCGGCATTCCTCAATTAAAGATTGTCGACCAGAAAGCACTGATCACAAAGGTTCAACAACTTCTGTCTGATCACAAAGCGGAAGCAGAATTATTCGCGGACCACTTAAAACAACGAAGAAAGGAAACTTTTGAATATTATCATCAGCTCCTTAGAATACCGGCTGCGAAACTTTCCGAGGAGCAAAAAGAATTGAAACTGATCATTAAAAAAGGGAAAAGCATCCTGGTAAAACAATTCTCCAAGACTAAAAGCTTTCCAAGTATTCGAGAATTGTATCATTCAGAAGCGAGGATCTGGATCAAGTGTCTTAAACCGATCTGGATGAGTAATCCTTCCAAGATTGCGTCTACTTTTCCTTTAGAGCAACAGCTCTTTGATTTTGTGATCTTCGATGAAGCCAGTCAGATTCCGCTTACCAACTCAATAGGAGCTCTTCAGCGAGGGAACAGAATCATCATTGCCGGAGATTCACAGCAAATGGGGCCAAGTAACTACTTCAAGGTTCAGGAAGAAGAACCTCTCGACCTATTGCATCAGGCAAGCTTCTATTGTCAGAATGTAATGCTGAAACACCACTACCGCAGTGAGCATCCTGAATTGATCAAGTTTTCAAATAAATATTTCTATGCAGATGAGCTGATTGCTTTTCCCTCACCGAATGAAGAAAAAGATCCGGTTCAATTTCACTTTCTATCTGATGGAGTGTACGATAATCGAACGAACAAACGTGAGGCTGAAGAGGTTGCAAAACTAATTTCAGATCTAATTAAAAAAGAAGGATCGTTGGGCATTGTCGCATTTTCTGAGGCTCAACTAGAATGTATCTATCAGCAACTCGATCAAAAGACCAAAGTCCTTCTTGAAGAAAGGATCGATAATAATTCCCTCTTTTTTAAGGCGCTCGAAAATGTTCAAGGAGAGGAATGTGATGTACTTCTTGTTTCATTTGGATATGGATACAATGAAGAAAAAGAATTTCAGATGAGATTCGGGCCAGTGAATCACAAAAATGGTCCGAGACGATTGAACGTTCTTTTTACCAGAGCAAGAAAAAAGATCCATTGGATCACCTCGGTCAAACCAAGCGACTTCAAGATCTCTTCAAATGAAGGTGTTGAGCTTCTGCGATTGTATTACAATCAACCTGCATCTTCAAAGAAAAGAACAGCACATCAGTTTCCATATGGATTGAAACCTACTGTCATTCAAGATAAAATAACGATAGACGGAATTCATCGCTATTTCAGTAATGCTCGTGAATTGTCTACGTTCGTTGCTGTCTGTGAGCTAAGGGGTTGGAAATTGGGTTAATGCGCGTCTAACCAGTTTTCACCGAACTGCAATTCCACTTCCATTGGTACACTCATCTGAACGGCACTTTCCATAGCTTCAGTAACAAGAGCCTTCATTTGATCAACCTCATCCCTGTGAACATCAAAAACTAATTCATCATGCACCTGCAGGATCATTTTGGACTTGATCGTCATCCCTTTCATCTTCTCGTGAACCGCAACCATCGCCAGCTTAATAATATCGGCAGCTGAACCCTGGATTGGAGCATTTACTGCATTTCGTTCAGCAAAACCTCTCACTACGGCATTCGCAGAATTGATATCCGGAAGATACCTTCTTCGCTTCATGATCGTTTCTACATAACCCAGCTCTCTTGCTGAAGCAACGGCATTATCCATGTAGGTTTTAATGGTTCCGTATTGCTCGAAATAACTATCAATGATCTCCTTTGCCTCTGTTCTGGAAATATTCAGGTTTTGAGATAATCCAAAAGCGGACTGTCCATAGATGATCCCGAAATTTACCGCTTTGGCAGCACTTCGCTGATCTCTGGTTACTTCTTCCATCGGCACATGGAATACCTTAGCAGCTGTAGTAGCGTGAATATCTTGTCCTGATCGAAACGCTTCGATCATGTTTTCGTCATTACTAAGCGCGGCAATGATTCGAAGTTCGATCTGTGAATAATCCGCTGCCATCAGCAAAAAGTCCTTGCTCCTCGGAATAAAAGCCTTTCTGATCTCTCTTCCTCTTGCACTTCTGATCGGAATATTCTGAAGGTTCGGATTATTCGAGCTCAATCGACCAGTTGCAGTTACGGTCTGCATGTAATTGGTGTGTATCCTTCCATCAATTCGATCTGTCATTTCCGGAAGCGGATCAACATATGTGCTTTTCAGCTTTTTCAGTTGCCGATAATCCAAGATCATTGGAATGATTGGATGATCCTTCTCGTGCTTTTGCAATATATCTTCAGACGTGGCATACTGACCCGTTTTCGTCTTCTTCGCCTTTGCCGAGATCTTTAAATGATCAAACAGAACTTCACCTAATTGTCTCGGGGAATCTACGTTAAAATCCATTCCGGCAGCCTCTTTGATCTGCGATTCGAGATCAGTTAAAGTAGCTTCCATTTCTTTTGAGTACTGCTTCAATCCATCCACGTCTATAGCTACACCTTCTTGTTCCATCCCCTTCAACACCTCTACTAAGGGCATTTCCATTTCGTAGAACAAATGACGAAGATGATCTTTCTTGATCTCCGGCTCGAACAACTGCTTCAGCTGGAACGTAATATCGGCATCTTCGCAAGCATAATCTGAAACCTCTTCAGGTTTTAAATCGCGCATATTGCCCTGATTCTTTCCCTTTTTACCGATCAATGTCTCTATTGAGATCGGACGATACTTCAAGTAGAATTCCGCCAAAAAATCCATGCTTTGCTTAGATTCCGGATTGATCAGGTAGTGAGCCACCATGGTGTCGAATGTTGGGGCAGCTACCTGAATCCCATAACGGTTCAGCACTTTCAGATCATACTTGATATTGTGTGCGATCTTCTCTATTGCTGTCGATTCAAAAAATGGACGAAATTCCTCTACGATTGATTTTGCATCGTCAAAATTATCCGGCATCGCTACATAAAAAGCTTCTCTCGCTTTATAGGAAAAGGATATTCCAACAAGATCAGCATGTAACGCCTCTATATCAGTAGTTTCCGTGTCAAAGCAAACTTGCGTTTGTTTCAACAAAAGTTCCAGCAGCTCTTTCCTTTCATCTGGTTTCGTGATCAAATGATAGGACGGCTTCTCTGTCGCAATTGTTTTTATATCACTCACCGGACTTGGGTCATTCTCAGCGATCATACTTTGAACACCAAATAGATCCAGCTGACCGCTTCCGTTATCAGCGACGGCAGATGGAGTAGCTGTCACAACGATTTCCTCTCCCAAGACCCTTCTTGCCAAATTCCTGAATTCCAACTCAGTAAAAATCTCTTTCACTTTCTCAGGATCAACATCACACATTTCCAGTGCATGGTCATCGAATTCCACTTCAAGGTCGGTAATGATCGTCGCAAGAGCTTTTGAAATCCTACCCTGCTCAGCAAAATTGATCACATTTTCCTGCTGTTTTCCTTTCAGTTCATGAGCATTTTCAATGATCGCTTCCAACGAACCATACTTCTGGATCAAGGCTTTGGCTGTCTTTTCACCAATTCCAGGAATTCCAGGAATATTATCTGAGGCATCACCCCATAAACCTAAAATATCAATTACCTGAAGCGGATTTTCCACTTCAAATTTCTCACAAACTTCCTTTACACCCATGATCTCCGCCGGAGCGCCACCTCTTCCGGGTTTATACATGAAGATCTTTTCCGACACCAACTGACCATAATCTTTATCAGGCGTCATCATATATGTTGTGTATCCTTTTTTCTCAGCGATCTTCGCAAGCGTACCGATTACGTCGTCTGCTTCGTATCCATTAACTTCCAAGGTCGGAACATTAAATGCCTCAATGATCCTTTTGATAGGCTGGATCATACTTCGAATGTCTTCCGGCATTTCTTCACGATGTGCTTTGTATGCTTCGAAATCCGCCTGGCGTTGAGTTGATCCACCGGGAGGATCAAAAACTACTGCTAAATGCGTTGGTTTTTCTGTTTTGATTACATCGATAAGTACATTCGTAAACCCAAATGCCGCTGATGTGTTTTGTCCTTTTGAATTTACCCTGGGGTTTTTCGCAAACGCAAAGTAAGCACGATAGATCAGTGCATATGCATCCAGCAGAAATAACTTTTTATCGATGTTTTGTGATAGCATTCAGTGTGTTTTTAGCTCCAAGAAGTCCCTTCCTTCGAATCTTTCACTACAATTCCTGCAGCGGCCAATCCATCACGTATCAGGTCTGAGGTTGTCCAGTCTTTATTTTCTCGTGCCTTCTGACGAATATCCAGAATGAGATCCATCACCGGTGCCAGTTTTGAATCACCATTGGAAATTCCAGTTTTTAAACCAAGAACTCCGCCAACGAATCCCATCATTTCATTTGATAACAGATCAAGATCGTTCGCAGTGATCGTATCATTTCCATCGTTCACAAGATTGATCCTTCTCACGGCTTCAAAAAGGTTAGCGATCAACATTGGTGCATTGAAATCATCGTCCATTGCCTGATAGAAACTATCCACAAGTTCATTTACCGCAAATGACGACTCATTTCCTGTTTTCAATTTAGGTAATAACGCAATTGCATCGGACAAACGTGTATACCCTTTCTCAGCAGCATTTAATGAATCTTCGGTCAAATCCAAGGTAGAACGATAATGGGCCTGCATCATACAGAAGCGGATCACATCCGGAGAATAGGGTTTAGAGAACAATTCGGTGGTTCCTTCCACGATCTCCATTGGTAAAAAGTAATTTCCAAAAGACTTGCTCATCTTTTGTCCATTCACATTCAACATATTCGCATGAAGCCAATATTTTGCAGGATTACAACCAAAAGAACCACAACTTTGAGCGATCTCATCCTCGTGATGAGGAAACTTTAAGTCCATACCACCTCCATGGATGTCAAAATGATCTCCCAAATATTTAGTACTCATTGCTGTACATTCAATATGCCAACCCGGATTCCCATCACCCCAGGGTGAACGCCAGATTTGCATGTCATCTGGATTTGCCTTTTTCCAAAGTGCAAAATCAGCAAAGAATCGCTTCTCATCCTGCGCATTCAACGACCTTGTTTCCTCTTCGAGCTCATCGATCTTGCGACCGCTTAATATTCCATAATGGAATTTTTCACTGAATTTCCTTACATCAAAATAAACTGATCCGTTTACCTCATAGGCATATCCATTTTCAATGATCTTCTCGATGATCTCGATCTGTTCCTGAATATGCTGTGTGGCTGTA
Organism: uncultured Bacteroidota bacterium; assembly: GCA_937899625.1. Taxonomy (GTDB): domain Bacteria; phylum Bacteroidota; class Bacteroidia; order Flavobacteriales_D; family Crocinitomicaceae; genus M0103. The sequence continues at coordinate 9,812 of CALCCB010000096.1, read as the reverse complement.
GGTTCAATGCTCGGAGTAAGCATGTTATAGGTCCTCTGCAAGTCCTGAAATTTCACGTTGTATTTATAAACGATCTCCAATGACTGTACTTGTTCCAATTTAGCTGCTTTACCGATACTATCTACCGCTTCACCAGCACTATTCGTTATATGACCTGCGTCCGTTATGTTTCTGACATATTTTACCTGATACCCAAGATGCACCAGATAACGATAGATCATATCGAAATTGATGAAGGTGCGCATATTCCCCATATGTGGTTCACTATACAGTGTGGGACCACAAACATACATCCCAATTCTACCCTGATGGATGGGTTCAAACTTCTCTTTTTGTCCGCTTATGCTATTGTTAACCTGTAAATTCCCTTTTCGGTCCTTCATTTCCATTCATTTAAAAAAGAAACCTGTTATTACTTTACAAACTTCTTCGATACCGACAATCCTTCGATTTGGAGTTGGTAAATTCCTTTTGCAATTTGAGAGGCATAAATTGTCGTTTCGACTGATGATATCTTTCCTTCGGAAATTAATCTTCCCGATAAGTCAGAAATCGTATAAGCGCTGTTCAACAAATTCTCACTACACTTTATCTTGAATTGATCATTTACCGGGTTTGGAAAAATTGTTATCTCGAAATCCCCAGATTCAATAAGCCCACCGGTATCCTGAGTTTTCAAAACAATAATGGCGTGTGTGTTGGGATTGGTATTCGACCATGAAGCCCCGTTAGTCGCAAGGTAGATCTCTTTTTGAGGACCGACACAAATATCTCTTAGGCGTCCGAAAGTGTTTGTAAGGTAGTGTGTTTCCGAAACCAAAGACGTACCATCTGTACTCAACTCCATAGCTATCAATTTCTTATCCTTGAGAACAGTCATTAAGATTTTTCCATCCAGCTCAGGGATCAAAGGATTTTCATAATAGACCATGTCAGAAGGAGCGATTGTCGGTGTCCAAACCGTAATTGGCTCTATCACATTATTTGCCTGACAAAACGTTTGCTCTCCTGCCAAATCACAAAACCCCTCAACATCAGGCCATCCATAATTCCTATTCACATCCAGAACCTGGAATTCATCATCAGTAGAAGCGCCATGTTCAGATAAATAGATCTTCCCATTTGGGTGACTGGCAATTCCTTGAACATTTCGATGACCGTACGAATAAACGTAGTTCCCAGGTATTGGGTTGTCTGCGGGAATTGAACCGTCCATATTCATTCGAAGTATCTTTCCACTCAAGGAATTCGTGTTCTGAGGCAAAGAGGTATTCTGTGCATCTCCGGTTGAAAAGAGAATCGTATTGTCCGGAAGAAAATGTATTCTACACCCAATATGAGTTGTATTCCCAATAATATCTTCTAATAATACCACAGGGTTTACAAGATTAGTTCCGTTAAAAGTGTATTTCTCAAAACGTTCACGAATATTGCCAAAGCCCCCATACGTATATGCAATAAATACTTCAGGAGAGTTTTCAAAATCAGGATGCAAGGCCATTCCCAATAATCCGGATTCAGAATTCTGATATACTGTCCCAGATAGATTTAAAACAACACTTTTCATTTTTGTAATCGGATCGATACGACTAATCAATCCTTTTCGTTCTGTTACCCATAGATGATCGTCAGGTCCGTACAGTATTTCCCATGGAATATCCATTCCATTATTTCCTGTAAATGCCCCGGTGCTTCCGGTACCATAATAAACGGTGTCCACATCCAAAGTTGTGGAGCCAACTGTTACCGTCATTTGAGCCTTTGTAATTAATGAGAAAGACGATAAGGTCAATAGAAGTATCAATGAATTTTTCATAGTCACCAATTTATGTGCTCAAATATAGTCAATTATCTCACTCCCTTCTTTGATGGAACAAGTGCTAATCCAAAAGAAACAAGGATTAAAAAGATTCCGTCATAAGCGAAAGTGTCTGGATGTTCGTTAAAAAAAACCACTCCAAGAATCACGGGCAGGACATATTCAATACTTTGAAGAATACCTACTTTTTGGGTACTCACGGATCGCATTCCGTCATAGATGAAACCATAGGATAGTACAGTCGCAAACAAACCTAAAATTAGAATTGCCCAAAAAGCATTGATGGTAAAGCTGTTCTGCTCAATAAACAAAATGGGGATCAGCCAAGGAAGTTGAAATACAGACTGATAAAACACCAACGAAAGAGCATTTTTTCCATCGAGATATTTCTTTTTAAAAACAAAATTCAAACTAATGAGCAAGGCTTGATCCCAATTGACAATAGAAAAGTCCATTGGTATTTCCAACTTCGCCATAATGCCCAAAATAAGGATCTCCAAGAATTGATCTGAACTCCATTCCCAGTCCTTAATTCGTTGCTACCGGATCGATGGTTTTCATTTTGTCGAGTTGAACCTGACCGATTATTGCCCAATTCAACAATGAATCCATAAATAAGGTAAGATCATGGGTATTTGAAACGACATCTGCCCACCCTGCATATGTTGTGGCATCAATGATGGTGAGATCCGTCCAGTTTCCCATAATATTCCAGTAACACCCCATATGATCTCCATTGATCTCATCTGTGGTCGGTATTTCAGTACTTGTCATTCCCATTGGAGTGAAGATGGTCTGAGAAATGTAATCACTGTAGGTCATTCCAGTTAGCTCTTGAATGATCATTGCCAAAAGAGTATAATTCGTGTTTGAATAGGTCCAATCAGTTCCTGGAGAAAACAACTCCCCTTGGCTAGAACCACAATACACCGCCTCTTCCAGCGTGTGGCTAGCCGTCAGATTTGACAGGATATTCAGCTGGCAAGAATTATTAGCCGCAGAATTTGCAATTCCACTTGTATGATTCAATAGATTTTTAATCGTGATCGTACTACTCGCATTGATTGTGTCGTTGATCAATGTTGGTCTCAAATACAGATCGATGGGGTCATCAATACTCAACATTCCATCTTCTTCTAACTTGAGAATACACGTCGAAACCATCAATTTTGTGATACTCCCAACCCGATGTAGTGCCCGAGATGGCATTACCGGTTGCACCATACCAAGCCCATTGACCGGGCATAACCACACCTAGCACGGCTCCTGGATTCGAAAAATTGCCAGGCAGAGCATTGTCCAGCAATTGTTGTAATCCATCTGAAATATTCTGGGGAGGTGGCGGAAGTGTCTGTGAATACAATTCAATACTGAACGTTGACACGCTTATCAGTACGAGGAACAGTGTTTTCATGGTCTGAGTTTGGTCAAATATACAGAAAACAAAAAAGGGATGATCACTCACCCCTTTTAACTATTTTGAAAATCAACCTTTTAGTCAAGTTTGATCCCTAGCTCTTTCATTTGTTCAGCATTCAATGGAGAGGGTGCATCGATCATCGTATCCCTTCCGCTGTTGTTCTTAGGGAATGCTATGTAATCACGAATAGATTCAGAACCACCCATAGTAGCTACTAATCGGTCTAACCCAAAAGCCAAACCTCCATGAGGCGGCGCACCGTATTCAAAAGCACTCATCAAGAAGCCAAACTGCGCCTGAGCTTCTTCTTTTGTAAATCCTAACAGATCAAACATTCTAGACTGAAGGTCTCTGTCATGTATTCTTATCGATCCACCTCCTAATTCTACGCCATTCATGGCAAGGTCGTAGGCATTCGCACGAACTTTTCCTGGATCAGTTTCAATCAGATGAAAATCCTCTGGTTTTGGCGATGTGAACGGGTGGTGCATTGCGTGATAACGTCCCGACTCTTCATCCCATTCCAATAGCGGGAAATCAAGTACCCACAGCGGTTTGAATACATTTGGATCTCTCAATCCCAAATCGTTCCCCATATGCAAACGAAGTTCATTCATTTGCTTTCTGGTTTTTTCCAGATCACCACTTAATACAAACAGAAGGTCTCCAGGTTTTGCATTCGCTTTTTGAGCCCATTCTGCAAGATCTTCCTGAGAATAGAATTTATCTACTGACGATTTGTAGGTGCCGTCTGCGTTACATTTTACATACACCATACCTTTGGCACCGATCTGCGGACGCTTCACCCATTCCGTCAGATCATCGAGCTGTTTACGTGTATATTCTGCGCATCCTTCAGCATTGATTGCGATAACAGCCTCTGCACTGTCAAAGATGGAGAACCCTTTTCCTTGAGCGACATCATTCAAGTAAACGAACTCCATTCCGAAACGAATATCTGGCTTGTCTGATCCGTAACGTTCCATTGCCTCCTCAAAGCTCATTCTCGGGAAAGCCTCAGAAAACTCAACACCTCTTACAGTCTTAAACAAATGCTTTACTAATCCCTCGAAGGTATTCAAGATATCATCCTGCTCTACAAAAGCCATTTCACAGTCGATCTGTGTAAACTCAGGTTGACGGTCAGCACGTAAGTCTTCGTCACGGAAACATTTCACGATCTGGTAATATCTGTCAAAACCAGAAACCATCAACAACTGCTTGAAGGTCTGCGGCGATTGAGGAAGGGCATAAAATTGACCTTGATTCATTCTTGAAGGCACGACAAAATCACGGGCTCCTTCAGGAGTAGACTTAATCAATACCGGCGTTTCAACATCAAGGAAATTCTGAGAATTCAGATAAATTCTCGTTTCCAAAGCCACTTTATTTCTCAACATTAATTTCTGCTGAACCGGATTTCTTCTAAGATCCAGATAGCGGTATTGCATACGTAATTCATCACCCCCATCCGTTTCATCTTCAATGGTGAAAGGAGGAGTTTTAGACGCATTCAATAAATTCAGTTCAGTTACTTTGATCTCGATATCTCCGGTTGCTAGGTTTTTATTCTTGCTTGAACGTTCGATCACTTGTCCAGTTACCTGGATCACGAATTCACGTCCAAGCTTTCTAGCCTTCGCACATAGATCTGGATTGTCTTCCATGTTGAAAGCCAACTGAGTTATTCCATAACGGTCGCGAAGATCGATGAAGGTCATTCCTCCAAGGTCTCTGGAGCGCTGCACCCATCCTGCAAGAGTAACTGTAGATCCAATATTTGAAGCACGTAATTCGCCGTTGGTGTGTGATCTGAACATAAGTTGAATTTTGAGTTGACAAATGTAATGAATAGTTAGTCATTACAGCAGTTCAATTCCGCTTCAAAATTTAGACGATCAAGCTTCAATTAAAGACTTAATGTATTCTTTCGTTAATGGTTTATGAATGAAATCATAAACCATTGGATATTTTTTCGACTTCTCCAAATCTTTGGAATCAATTGACGATGATAAGATTATAAACTTCGTCAATGAAAAATAAATCTTTTGATCCTCAGAAAATTGATCCAAAAATTCAAATCCCGTAAGAAAAGGCATATTGATATCCAAAAAAATGAAATCAGGGATTCTCAGGTTACTAATCTGAATTTTCTTTAGTAAATCAAATGCTTCTTCGCTATTCTTGAAAACTTTAATTTCTGCATCTGAATCAGCTTTTTTAATTATTTGTGGATGTATTATTGATATAATATCATCATCGTCTATCAAAAAATACTTCATTCTTTTGAAACTTTATTTTTGGCAGTTTAATAATAAATTCCGATCCTTTTCCCTTTTGAGATTGTAATGTTAACTCACCTTCCAATTTCAAGACAATTTCCTTGCAAAGATATAAGCCTAAACCTGTCCCATTCTTTTTCACTGAGGCTCGATAAAACATGTCAAAGATATTCAAATGATGCTTTTCCTCTATGCCCTCACCATTATCTGAAACCGATATTTGATAAAAGTGTTCATCCTGCATCATTTTCACAAGCACAAACGGATCGGTTTTATTCAAATCACTGTATTTGATCCCATTAGAAATTAGATTATATAGTAATTTTTCTAACCTCTTCTCATCCAAATCAACCATAAAAGTTTCTTCAGGTGAAACTGCCAACTTAACATGCTTATCAGAAAGATGTTCGAGATCCTTGAAAATTCTTCTGACTTGATTTGTAAGATCAAAACGCTTAATATCTAAATCTAATCTGGAATTTCTTGAATATTCTAAAATTTCCAAAATCGTTTGATCAAGGCGATTTACACTTGCTTCAATCAATGTTAAATATTGTTTGTTTTCCTCATCAATTTCTGAATCTTCCATCAATGACACAATACCTTTTACTGATAGAAGAGGGGCCCTAAGGTCGTGAGAAACACTATATACGAATTGATCAAGTTCCTTATTGATTTTGGAGAGCTCCTCATTTTTAAGAATTAAAGTGTTTTCAAAATTCTTAGATTCTGAAATATCTATTGTCGAACCCAGTATTCTTTTTTTCCCTTCTGAGTTGTATTCAATGAACGCAATTGTTTTGACAAATTTTAGCTTTTCCTCAATTAATAATCGATATTCTATGTTCTTTTTGTCAATACTCCCGCTCAACACATTGTCAATAGAAGAAAGTACTCGATCCAGATCATCAGGATGGATAGATTTTTTCGAAATTTCAAATTTGGAGAGCCCACAACTTTTATCCACTTCATATATATCGTACATAACATCATTCCATTCAGTCTCATTGACTTCGGGATTGAATTCCCACATACCAACTTTTGCCCCTCTCGTTATCTCACTAATTCTGTGGTTCATCCGTAACAATTCATTTTTTTGCAGGACCTCTTGGGTTATATCTTTTTGGATTGCGATAAAATTTAATACTTCTCCTTCGTCATCCAGAATTGGGGTAATTTGAACTTCAATCACATACTCCTTACCATATTTATTTCTGTTTATAATTTGGGTTTCAACAAATTCCCCATTTTTCAATTTTTCTTTAAGAAGTTCTCTTGCAGTGAGAGTACGTTCATCAATTACCTGAACAATATCTTTAGGTTTTTTACCCCTCATCTCTTCAATTGAATATCCTGATAACTGAGTAAATGCCTCATTGATCCATTCAACCCTGCCATAGTTATCGCTTATAATAATTGCATTGTGAGTATTTGTTGCAATCAAAGAAAGCTTTTTGAGTTCAATTTCAGATTTTTGAATCAACAGTAAATTTTCCTTGTTTTTCCTCAGCGAGATTAAATTGATAATAATTCCTTCAACTTGTTGAATGAACAATGAAAAAAGAGACTCTTTTGTAGGTTCATTGATTCTATAATTGTCTTTAAAGTTCAGTTCTACAGAAGCACCTATAAGCAATGATAAATCTCCTCCAATGATTAATTTTTTGGACATTAAAGCGAAAGAAATTCGAGGAGCATTCAAAAACAGTTTTATCTCCTCTTCATCAAATCTTTTGATTAAACCGCTGTATATATTTATTTCTGATAAAGATTGAAGGTTTTCTACTACTTCTTCTTTATCTCTTGAAGTTGCACCTTCAATAATGAATTTGGTGTTTTGCTCGACAGAATTAAAGGTGTTAAAGCAAATAAACCCGATTTGATATTCAAAAATATCAACAATTGCTTCCGCTGTCAAAGCCAGAAGTTTATTTAGATTATTCTGTCGAACAGCCTCCGAAAAAAACCTATTCATCCTTTTATACCGAACAAGTTCCTGATCAATAACATCTTTTGTGTTGATCAATTCCTGCTGCAAGGAAGAATATTTCGCTAATTTATTTTGGAGATCCCTGTTTTGCAGAATCAGTGCTTCATATGTAGGGTCTATTTTCAGATAAATGAATTTAATCCTTGTAAATTACATATAGAGCTGTTGTATAATTATGATAGGTATTCTCTCCACCTAATCTCGCAATTTCTCCAAAACCATACATACCAAGCCATGGAGGACACTCATTATTTGTATAAAAAGGATATTGCATTCTGGATACCAGTTCTTCTTTTACAATTCTATTGAACAAGAACCTACCTCTTGCAAGGCAGTCAGCATGGAAAACCGCCACAACCTCTTTATCACCAATCCTGCTTTTCATTTCCTTCACCATCTTATCCATCTCTGAGAAAATCAGTTGCTCATCCCTCTCTGTCAACCACAATTCGGTTCCCTCAGAAATTGTAGTTGCATAGTACATGTCATTCCCATCATGTTTTGTGACAACTCTCAGTAAAAGGTCATTGCCATATTCTTTTGTCAATTCTTTAGATAGTTTCTCTCCAAGGGCACCAATTGGTATGGTGTCTCCACATTCTGCCGTCGAATCCAAACCGAGTCTCTCTGTAAACACTTCCCAAGCTGGTCGGCCATCTAATTCATGAATAATATGTCCCGTTGATTTCGTTACGACCATTGGATCCCCTGTCCTCACAAATCCATGTGTGGCTTGTGTTTCAACCTTTAAATTTGGGTCACAAAAACCAACCATATATGCACCATGTTCAAACACCTCATTATCAACAGCCTGAAAATTAATTACCCCTCTCATATTATCTGCAGAGGTAGCACCGAAAATGGTAACACCCTTACCAAATACTTCTTGAATTGCTCTTATGCATTCATCGTTATCTATGTCAATCCCTGACGCCAGAAAATAAATCATATTAACACCTTCCTTGGATGACTTTATTTCTTTAGCCATATGCAGAGATTTTTCAAAGGAATTATTCCCATAAATTCCATCACAATGACTTACATGAAAATCATTTCCTTTAATTGCCATTAACGCAATATCCTTCATGGATTCACTTACCCCTTCTCTACCAATGACACCGCAACATGACGCTGCTAAAATTTTAGCACCAGGTGATAATCTTGATGCCTCCTGAACTAATTCTTTGAAATCATGACCTATGGAGGCATGGAAAATCAAAAGACTTGATTTGCTATACTCAGAACCCATTGCAGATTCAAGACATTCCTGTACACCTCTACTAGTGCTAACAGAGCGTGTACTTGAGGAAAAAAAATGTAACATACATAAACAATTTAATAATGAAAACAATTAATCGAACAGTTTCATGGGAAACAAAGCAAACTTGAAGTAAGTATGATCTATTGTGGATTAATTTAGAAAAAATATTTTACAAAGGAATATTTCCGTGCTTTTTCTTGGGTAAGACTTCTGCTTTATTTTCAAGCATTTTGAATCCTGCAATTACCTTTTCACGTGTTTCAGAAGGCAGGATTACGTCATCCACTATTCCTCTTTCAGCTGCACGGTATGGATTCGCGAACATTTCAGCATATTCAGCTTCCTTCTCCAACCATTTCGCTTGTGGATCAGCCGCTTCTGCGATTTCTCTTTTGAAAATGATCTCCGCTGCACCTTTTGCTCCCATAACTGCGATCTCAGCGGTTGGCCAGGCAAAGTTGAGGTCAGCTCCAATGCTTTTCGAATTCATCACGTCGAAAGCTCCTCCGTATGCCTTACGCGTAATCACGGTAATTCTTGGAACAGTAGCTTCGGAGAATGCATATAGTAATTTTGCTCCATGCGTAATGATCCCTCTCCATTCCTGATCGGTTCCAGGAAGGAATCCAGGCACATCTTCAAATACCAAAAGCGGAATATTGAATGCGTCACAGAAGCGCACAAAACGGGCCCCTTTGCGCGATGCATCGATATCAAGAACTCCCGCAAGTGCTGCAGGCTGATTGGCCACAATTCCTATGGTCTGTCCTTCCAGTCTTGCAAAACCAACTACTATATTCTTTGCGAAATCTTCATGTACTTCTCTGAAGCTGTTATCGTCAATGACACAATCCACCACCTTTCTGATATCATACGGTACATTAACGTTATCAGGAAGTATATTCCCGATTGATTCCAGCTTGGAGGCAGAGAATGAATATTGAGTTGGACTCGGTGGCTTTTCATTTGCGTTCTGCGGCATATATGTCAGCACATCACGCACTTTTTTCAGACATTCAACGTCATTGGCTGCTGTGAAA
>CALCCB010000095.1 GCA_937899625.1 uncultured Bacteroidota bacterium | reverse complement strand
AAAGCTAAAGCTTCTTTCCGCCACTTCTCATTCATCGTTCGAAAACTTCCTTTTAGTATCGCTTTGGAAGGAATGACATTTGTTGCTCCTAAAGCTTCAAAATGTCCAAATGACAAAACACAAGGAATTTTTGGATCACATTTTCTACTTACTACTTGCTGTAATTCAACGAGTAGATTAGCACCGATCATAATGGGATCAACACAAGCATGAGGCATGGCACCATGTCCGCTTTTACCATGGATGGTAATATAGATCTCATCGCAAGAAGCCATGTACATACCACCTTTAAATCCAACCTTTCCTGTATCCATTTCTGGATACACGTGAAGGGCATACATTTCTCTAACTGATGGATTTTCCAATACACCTTCCTTGATCAGTAGGGATGCTCCTCCTGGATTTTTCTCTTCTCCTGGTTGGAATACCAATTTAACTGGTGAAGGCAGATGATCACGCAACTCAAAAAGAATTTCAGCAGCCCCTATGAGAATCGCGGTATGGACGTCATGTCCGCAGGCGTGCATGACACCTTCTCGAGAAGAACGATACCCGACTTCGTTTTGTTCAAAGATCGGCAGTGCATCAAGATCTGCACGTAAAGCTATACATTCTTGATCAGGAAGGTGTTGATCACCCTTAATTATGGCAACAATACCCGTCCCGGCAACTCCTTTTTGATATAGGATTCCGATCCGATCCAATTGCGAACAAACAAAAGACATTGTCTCATATTCCTCGAAAGAAAGCTCAGGGTATTGATGAATGTGTTCACGGATCTCTTTGACTTTGTCATAGATCTCAAGCGAACGAAGATTTATATGGTCAATGATTTCAAGATTCATTCGATACCGCATTATAGCCTGATAAGATCAACCTGAAAGATAAAAATGCCATAATTACTCCAAAAATAAGCTTAACTATTCCTGGAGAAAGCTTTAACGATAACTTTGAGCCAATATATCCGCCAATTACAAACGCGACGGCGATTAAAAGTCCAAATTTCCAGTTAACATTTCCAGCTTTCCAGTAATTGATAACTGACAGAAGAACCACAGGCATCATTAGAACAAACAAACTCGTACCTTGAGCCTCGTGTTGAGATAAACCTAGCGCAAATACCAGTGCTGGAACTATAATAACTCCTCCACCAATACCCACGAATCCGCTGAGTATTCCTGCCATCATACCAATGGATAAAAGTATAAGTATGGTTCCCGAAGTCATGTTCACTTTAATGTAAAAGTAGTGAATTAGAATCGATCATTCAACCATTAGGTTGCACCCACGTATGTCGGCTTGATCGAATCTTCCCATTATTTTGAATTGATTACCGTAAGTTTTGCCCAAGTCTTGGGTTGAAATAAACGGACATGAATAGATGTTTGCAAGATCAATCACATTTATTCCACCTGTTTTGTCGTCTTCCAGAATTCCAAAAGGATCATTCATGTCTCTACAAAGGATTCTCATCCAGGGGGGCGTTTCAAAGATTTGATCTTTCATGCTATACCCTTGAGACAATAACTCTGTCATTCCGTACTCGGAGTAGATTTGATATACTCCTAAGCCTGTTTTAAGAATCTGATGTAATTCTTCTTTCGTTATTTCTGATCTTCGACCTTTCATTCCACCTGTTTCAATGATGAATGCCTTTGAAAGATCAATTTGTTTTTCAGCAAGTTCTAAGAGCGCATAGGAGACACCAAAGATGATTACCTTCTTTTTCTGACTTAACCCCAAATGATATAGATCGACAATTGAATCAGGTTCATCCAGAATAAACCTTGAAATTGAATTTTCAGTCTCTCTGATCAGATGATCTACCATAAAGACCAAGCTGCTATTCCCTTGCTCTACATAATTAGGAAGTAATGCCAGGATCACACATTCTTTGGGGTCTCCAAAAAAATGCTTGAATGTTCGCGTAAAGGATTCAATGTAAAGCTGTTTCTCTTTAACATAATGTAGACTCCTTGTTTGTGCTGTAGTTCCGCTACTCTTGAATAGCACTTCAAAATTGTCGTTTTCTGTGAGGATCTTTTTTGACTTGAAAAATTCAATGGGTAGAAAAGGAATTTCCCTGTAATTACGGGGATTTTCTCGACCTGTAAGTAGAACGTATTCTGAATAAACAGGATTATTCTCAACTTGATAATGGAAAAGTTCGAGAGCTGATTGATTGAATTCTTCCTCAGAAGAAATGTGGAATATTCTTTCCTGAATGTTCATTAGAATAACATACCAGCCAACACTGCCGTAGACATACAAGCAAGGGTGCCGCCTATTAATGCTTTAATTCCATATTGGGCGAGTAAGGATTTCTTCTCAGGAACAAGAATTCCTATTCCTCCAACCTGTATCCCAATGGAAGCAATATTGGCAAATCCACAAAGTACGTAGGTTGACATTATGATGGACTTTTGGGAAAGTTCATCCTGAATAAGCCCGAGATGTGGATAAGCAATGAATTCATTGAGGATCGTTTTTTCACCAAGTAACTGACCGAAATACATACAATCTTGCCATTCGACACCAAGTAACCATGAAAAAGGAGAAAGAATATAACCGGATATACTTTCGAAGCTGAGTCCTGGGTACATTCCTCCCGAAGCTATCACTTCGTTTAAACTGGTCCATTCACCAACTTTCCCGAGAAAATAATTTGCGAATGCGACCAAACTAATAAACACGATCAACATTGCTCCAACATTCACTGCCAGTTTTAATCCGTCTGTAGTACCATTCGTGATCGCTTCCAACGCATTTACTCCGATCTTTTCCTTTGATACTTCCAGATTGGTATCGATCTCCTCAGTTTCAGGTACAAGTATTTTGGCAAATACAATTGCTGCCGGGGCAGACATTATCGAAGCCGTTAACAGGTGTTTTGCATAGAACAGCTCTTTCGCTGAATCTCCTTCTCCAAGTATACCTATAACTGCCGCTAACACCCCTCCTGCAATTGTAGCCATTCCGCCAACCATAAGACAAAGGATCTCTGACTTCGTCATTCTTGACAAGTATGGCTTGACTAACAGTGGCGCTTCTGTCTGACCAATGAAAATGTTTGCGGCGGCAGCAACCGATTCAGCCCCTGAAATTCCAAGAACTCTTTTCATTACCCAAGCCATTCCTTTAACAACAAACTGAAGGATGCCAAAATAATACAGCAAACTTGATAATGCCGAAAAGAAAACTACCGATGGCAGGATCCAGAAAGCAAAGTTCTTCATCATTGAAGGCATGGAATCACCCGTTCCAAAAAGGAACATGGCGCCATCATGAGCAAACTCGATTACTCTGGCAAACGCTTTTGCCAAAAAGTCAAAAATATCGGAGACCATTGGAACCTTTAGGATCAGAATCGCCAAAACCACCTGAAGTATAGTTCCTTTACCGACCAATTTCCAGTCGATTTTATTTCGATTCTTACTAAAAAGAAAAGCGATTCCGAAAAGGATCATTAACCCTAAAATTCCTCTAAGAATGGACATTATTGAAAGCCCAGACGAAACTGACGAACTTTCTGCATCATGAAAGGAAAATCGATTACCATCCTTTGATAACGAAAGTTTATTGTCAGAAATATAAGAGACGTATAATTGTTCAGAAACTTCAAGAGAATCATTTACCTTCTGTGAAAGAGTGAGCTTTTTATCCTTTAAGGTCCAGCTTCCCGAAGTAAGTGACGTGAGAACAGAGTCGCTGCTCGTAAACTTTCCAGATTGATCAAGCGTAAGCGTGAAATTTTTTCGATGGTATGATTCGTCGGGGAATGACGTTGAGGTCTTTCCATATATCGGTAATAGTAGAAGCCAGCAAAGGCTAAGAAGTGCGCTTATTGATTTCATCTCTTATGCGTGAGGCCAGTTCATAATCCTCGTTTTCTATTGCTTCATCTAATTGATGTTCAAGTTCCTCGTAACTAAACTGAGCAAGTCCTTCGGGTTTAAGGTCTTCTTCATCAGCAACAAAATCATCGTCTTCAGTGCCTTGCTCCAGTTCATCATTCAACATGATGCCTGCCGAGGAAAGAATATTTTCAAACGTATAAATGGGGCAATTAAAACGAACACCAATGGCTATAGCATCCGAAGTTCTGGCATCAATTTCAGAAATCTCTCCATTTTGCTCACAAATGAGTTTAGAAAAGAAAATGCCCTCCATCAAATTGTAAATGACTACTTCCTTTACTTGTATGGAAAAAGATTCCGCAAAGTTTTTAAAAAGATCGTGTGTTAGAGGTCTAGTGGGAGTCATTTTTTCAAGCTCAATTGCTATTGCTTGAGCCTCAAATCCTCCGATAATAATAGGTAGCTGTCTTTTTCCACCCTTTTCTGCAAGAACCAAAGCATAGGCACCTGATTGCGTTTGACTATACGACAATCCTGCAATTTCCAGTTCAATTTTATTCATCCTTGCTTTATTGACCCTTTAACGAAATAGGGAAGCCGCTGACTTCCCTGTTTACTTCGTAAATATAATGGATACTTCTTAAATAGAAGTGTTACCCTTTGAATTTTTTAACCGCTTCAGTCAGTCGTGGAAGGACTTTAAATGCATCTCCAACAATTCCATAATCAGCAGCTTTAAAGAATGGAGCTTCTGGATCAGTATTGATTACACAAATAACTTTACTGCTTCCTACCCCTGCTAAGTGTTGTATTGCACCAGATATTCCAGCCAGCCGCGATAGACGTTGGCAATCTGTGGCCAATCCGCCGTGCGCGGATCTTTCATCGCAACCACGTTTTGCTGGATGCGCATGGTTCCGCCTTGAGCAGCGGTCGCGGCGGCAGCGGGCGCCTTGAGGCCCAGAAGGCCATAGGCGGCAGTGGCGGTAACGCCAAGAGCGGTGGCGCGGGTCATGAACTCGCGGCGGCTCAGCTTACCTGCGCGTTCTTCCTCGGCATACATCAATGCAGCCGGATGAAGCGCAGAGTTAAATTGGGTCATTCTTTTCTCCCTGAATTTGTTTTCCGATGGTGGCAAAGCTGAGCGCGCCACGTCCTCCCTGCGCGCCGGGCCTCCGATCAGGAACCATCGTCGGCCTTTTTGGCGGTGGGTCAATAGTTGGTTTCGGCAATAACTGCGCAATTTGCGACATGCCCTGCCGGCGGGTGGGGCAAATAG
>CALCCB010000094.1 GCA_937899625.1 uncultured Bacteroidota bacterium | reverse complement strand
GGTCTAGAAACCATCGTGGGGGAGCGAACCGGCAAGAAGGGCATCGGCTTTGGTTCTCCATTGAAGGAGAAGACTGACAACCAAGACGTCTTCAAGCAGGTTCAGCCGGAAGATCTTCGCAAGTTTGGCTTGATTCCAGAATTCATCGGCCGACTGCCAGTCATTGCCACCGTTGAGCAGCTGGACAAGGCAGCGTTGATTTCAATTTTGACAGAACCAAAAAATGCCTTGATCAAACAATACATGCGCTTGTTTGAGATCGACAACGTGAAACTTTCGTTCGATAGTAGTGTTCTGGATTTTATCGTAAGTAAAGCCATTGAGTTCAAACTTGGTGCACGTGGATTAAGATCCATTTGTGAAGCTATTCTGAACGATGCCATGTACGAGCTTCCAAGTTCAGGGGAGCAAGAGTTCAAGGTGACGTTGGATTATGCAAAACGTCAGTTCTCCAAATCTAAGCTTGCCAAGCTGAAAGTCGCTTAATTTATTCTGAATTTACAATACTTGATCACACTACCTTTCGCTGTGAACAGCTTCTCGTAATGTGTTTTGATGTGAAAGATCTCTCTGGTCTTTGGGTCAATATTCTCGGGTAATTCACCATAAAGATCCCAAGTCAATTCCAGGCATTCATAGTTTTGCTCCTTGATCTGTTCCTCGGTGTATTCGAATAGGATATCAGAATCCGTCTTCATGTGAACGATACCACCAGGCTTTAAGAATTGTCGATAACGATTGATAAACAAAGGTGAGCTCAATCTTTTACGTGGTTTCTTTGGTTGAGGATCCGAAAAGGTCAACCAGATCTCGTCGACCTCATTTTCAGCAAAGAATTCTGTGATATAATCAATTCTTGTTCTAAGAAAAGCCACATTACTCATTTTCTTATCAAGTGCATCTTTTGCTCCAATGAACATTCGTGCTCCTTTGATATCCACTCCAATGAAATTTTTATCAGGGTAAAATTCACCTAGTCCAAATGCATATTCTCCCTTTCCGCACCCCAGCTCGAGAACGATTGGATTGTCGTTCTTGAAATACTGTTCTCTCCATTTCCCTTTCATCTCAAACTCCTTCCCTACCTCTGCTTCAAAAACATTTGAAAATGTCTTCATCAGCCCAAATCTCCTCAGCTTATCTTTTCCCATTGCCTAAAATTCCAAACTTGTTTCGTATCCAGTATGTTTTCTAATGTTGATCACTCTTCCGTCGTTGAAAATCAAGTACTGTCCCTTAATCCCTGCAAGCTTACCCTTAACATCATCACTTTTATCAAAGCTCTGGCTAAGAACCTTGATCGGATATTGAAGAACAGGATACTGGATCTTTAGTACTTCATCGTTTTCAGAATAGTATTTAGTAAGGTCCGACGGCAAACGCTCATGCAAGGTCCATTTTTCATTAACAAGATCAATGAAGGGATCCACTTCATTTTTAAGCATTCGCTGCCAGTTTGTTTTATCTGAAAAAAATGATTTCAAAGCAACTTCCAACACCCCTGCTTCATACCTGTTTGGCGTTTCGGCCAATCGTATTGCAGAAGATGCTCCTTGGTCGATCCATCTTGTCGGCACCTGATTTTGTCTTGTGACTCCAACTTTTACAATATCGGAAGCAGCAAGGTATACCACGTGAGGCGTATTATGATTGATCTCTTCCCACTCCGGGTCGCGACCTTCACCTAAATGCGCACGGCATAATTCAGGACGAATGTTACACTCAGTAGCTTCGGGAGCAGAAATGAAGCAGTTGTAACAAAAACCTTCACCGAAAGATTTCTTTGTCTGCTTGCCGCATGCAACGCAAAAGATCCTACCTGACCAGCTTAATTGAATTTCGTTTCCGATCAGAGGATTCATATGAATCGATGAATCGAGCAAAAGATCATATTGAACGATCTCTTCCCAGCTGACCTTCATCTTCTTTAAAGGGGCAGAACTCATTTCTCAGGAAGAATGTCCATTTTTTCTGCAAAGTGATAACAATAATCACGAAGATCCTCACAGATCAGGGTCTCACCCGTCGCTTTTTCAAAGGTATCTGCCATTGTTAGGAGCGTCTGATGGAAAAACTGCTTCATCTCTTCAACAGTCATATCTTTTGTCCAAAGATCGATCTTCATTGTATTGTTCTCTCTGGGATCCCACAATGACAAAAGCATCGCCTTTGCCGGTGCATCCTTCATATTTCCATCCGCCGCAGACCATTTCATAGCCACCGGAAGATTATTCTCATTCAATCCCACTTTCACTGAGATCTCCGAACTCTTTACTACTTTATCCTCCATAATTAATCGATCTCATATTCAGCTAAGATCGCTGTATATGATGTTTTCAATAGATCCTTCACCTCAGGCTTTGTGATCTCTAAATATTTTTTAACCATTCTGTATCCCAAGAACTGACCTAATCTGTCCGGGCCTTTTTCCGGTAAACCAATCGTAAATGGTCCTTCGTTCAACATGTTGATTCGGTTCTGCTCATCAGCTGAAAAAAGCAGTTTTTCATCAACAAGATATTTCCACAGTGAATATTCGTTTTCCTCTGCCCATTTAAAATCTTCCTCTGAATAACGCATGATCGTCGCAGGTGACTTATCTGGAAAAGCAGCCTGGGTCAAGTATATGACCTTCCCCCAACGGATCATGTGTTCAGCCAGATTCCCGTCTATTTCCTCCACATAATGCGTCATGATCCAGGAGCAAAGCGCATCACGACTGATAAACTCTTTGTCAAAACCATCCTTCATCCATTCGTACATCTGATCGGGTGGGATCTCCGAAATAACATCCGTTTCCTTCGATAGGTATCTTTCCAAACCAATTGCAATCTCGTTCTGAGTTGAAAAGGCATTTGCTGCAAAGAAGGAATTCATGAATACGACGTGTTCAGGAACTTTGCCATCGGGTATGTGAAATTTCAAGTGCTGAAAGCCTTCTTTGATCTCATTTTTGTATTCGCTCAGATCTCCAATATTTTCTTTGATTCTTTTCTCCAAACGAATCACATATTTATCCCCTTGAAAGGCCGAATAGCTATTGAGAAAAATTGAATCGGTAACGTTACCAATCCCTAGGCAATATCCCAAATGATACTCGTAAACCTCCTTCAGATCACGCTGAAAATCATGATGGTAGGTCAGTAGCTTACTTTGGTCTTTCGTCTGGAACAACGAATCCATATTCACAAACTGAATTTCAACTTTGACTCCTGACGCATCTACATCTAACGGATCATAAGTACATGACGCGAAAAGCGTTAGGATAGCAAAGAATAAAACTGATTGCTTGAAATTCATTTATGGTGGACGAATTATGGTTTCAAAAGTAAGGAAAATCAGAGTTTTTTGCTCTATATTTACCCTCAGAAATTAACGATCGTATGAAAAGAATCACTCTTTCAATTCTTACCCTGAGTTTAGCCATGAATTCAATGGCTCAGGATGCTGCTGACAAAGAAGTACAAGCAGGTTTGGTTTTTGGATCAGGCTTGGCATTTCAGAAAATGGGAACCAATTATATGGCTTCCAATGGGACCGGAACAGACTTGACTATTGGAGCAAATGCAACTTTCAGTCTGACAGAAACAATTGGTTTTTGCACAGGGCTTGAATTCGACTTCGAAACGTTGAAATACAAGTCGGCAAAGTATCAGGATAATGGTGTTTACTACTATTATATTGACAAGGACATCCTTTCTTTGAGTGATTACGATCCAAATAATGCCAATCACAACCTTTTTGAATTAGATACAAGAAGACAGAAGGCAGTTTATCTGACGATCCCAACTATGATGGTCTTCAGAACCAACTTCATCGGGTATTTCAGATATTTCGGGAAATTTGGTTTGCGCAACAGCTTTCTTCTGAAGAGCAGTATTACAGATACCGGAAGTGACTTGACGCCGGAGGATCCAATGGGAATTGCTTCAGCTGCTACTTTGGATAACATGAGTGCTTCAGGGGAGATGTTTTTCTTCAAATCTGCTGTTGGTCTTTCAGGAGGTGCTGAGTGGAATTTCTCAGGTTCAACCTCATTGGTTGCTGAAATTGGATATTACTACGGTTTTACTCCAATTCACACAGCAAAGAATGTTGACAAAGGAAATAACTATTATTTCGCTACTGCACCAAATAATGGTGCTGGAAATGATACTCGTTTTAACAACAAGGCTACACAAAGCCAGTTGCAATTAAAGATCTCTATTCTATTTTAACATTGGAAAGTAAGGCGATAGCAGACCATATTATTTCATGGATTAGTAATTATTGTAATGAATCCGGTTTATCCGGATTTATTGTTGGTATATCCGGTGGTGTTGATTCGGCACTCACATCAACGCTTTGTGCAGCAACGGGAAGAAAGACCATCCTACTGAATATGCCTATTCGTCAGACTACTGTCGAATACACCCGTGCTTGCGAACACATCGAAGATCTGAAAAGAAAATACTCGAATGTAGAGTCTATTGAAATCGAGCTTACTTCAGCCTTCGCAATGTTAGAGGGGATTTATCCTGAAATGGTGGTCAAAGATCATCTTGCGATGGCAAACACTAGAGCAAGATTGCGTATGACAACCTTGTATGCCGTAGGCCAGGCAAACCGTTGTCTAGTTGCTGGGACAGGAAATAAAGTGGAAGATTTTGGGGTTGGGTTTTTTACCAAATACGGTGATGGCGGAGTTGATCTCAGTCCGATCGCAGACCTCAACAAAAGTCAGGTGAAGGAGCTTGCAGCATGGTTTGGGGTTGTTGACTCGATCGTGTCGGCAAAACCTACGGATGGACTTTGGGAAGACGGAAGAAGTGATGAAGATCAATTAGGAGCCACCTACCCAGAACTCGAGTGGGCCATGGAATATAAAGGCGAAATGACTGATCTAACTGATCGCCAAAAAGAAGTACTCGCTATTTACACAAGACTTCATCAAATTAATAAACACAAAATGGAACCAATACCTGTGTGTCTGGTTCCGGACGAAATGAAATAACATATGAAACTGATAGCTTCTCTTTTATCAGTGTTGATCGTATCTTTTGCAGGAAAAACTCAGAAAGACTTCAACCACTACAAGACTCTTCAATCGCAAGGTGAAATCCCTAAAGATTTTACCATGCTCACTTCTGAGAAGCTTGAAAATGATCTGAAAAACAAGAAAACTGAATTATCTACCGCTGAGGAGAAGATCTTTTTTGAAGGAACAAACTACGCCATCGATGAGATGCTTCATTCAGGTATTGTCGTTTATGGAGACGAAATTTCCACGTATGCGTCGGACATTGTTGATCATTTGTTAAAAGATGATCCAGACTTAAGAAATCAGCTGCGCGTATACACGATCAAATCAAACGCCACTAATGCTTTTTCAACAGATCAGGGAATCATTTTCGTTACAACCGGACTCATAGCACAGGTATCGAATGAAGCTCAGCTTGCTTTTGTTCTTGCACATGAGATCTCACATTTCAAGAAAAAGCACGTCATTGAAACGTTCGACTGGAAAAAGAAAAATGCAAGATACAGTGATCGAATCAACAGATTGAGCCAATATTCGAAAGAGAAAGAGCACGACGCAGACAAAGGAGGAATAGAGATTTATAACAAGGCAGGATACAGTAAATTTTCAATTTTTGAAACGTTCGATGTATTGATGTATTCATACCTACCGTTTGATGAGATCGAGTTTCCAATTACCTATTTCAACAATGACAAAATTTTTGTGCCCACTTATCTTTTTCCGAAGAAGAAATATGAGATCAAGGCAGAAGAAGATTACGACGACTCGAAAAGCTCACATCCCAACATCAAGAAAAGAAAGGAAGTAGTTGAAGAAGTGATTGGCGAATATGCCAATTGGGGAGATGCATTTTTTATTCTTGATGAAGCTCGCTTTAAGCATGTGAGAAATATAGCGCGATTTGAAAATGTCAGATCCGATGTGATCGAAGCAAATTATGGGGACGCTATATATTCGATCTTCCTTTTAGAGAGAGAGTTTCCGGAATCGACCTTTCTGAAACATATGAAAGCACAGGTTTGGTTGAATCTGATGATGTACAAAGAGGAAAATAAATCCAACCGTACCATCGAAAACCTATCGGACTTGGAAGGCGAAAGTGCTTCGGTTCATCACCTTTTGAAAAAACTTACGAAAGACGGAATGACCACAATGGCATTGCGAATTGTTTATGATCTACAGAAAGAATATCCTGAAGATGACGAATTCAAAGCGATCTACGATAAGATGATCACTGAATTAAGTGAGATCAGCTCCTTCAAGTTGGAGAATTATTCAAAAATGACATTCAATGATGCAGCTGAGGAGTTTAAAAAGAAAGCGGCGGACACGACATCAACGGAAAGTAATCAATCAAATGAAGACAAAGGGAATTCAAAATACGATCGAATTAAAAAACAACGAAGTGCTGACAATGCTGAAAACTTCGATTCTACCAAGTTTTATCTGTATGCTTTGACCGACCTTATTAATGACCAAGACTTTATTGATCGTTTTAATCCATTGAAAGAAAAAATAAAAGAAAAGGAAGAACGAGAGAAAGAGCTCTATGAAATGAGCATGCGGGAAAGAGATAAGATCAAGAAAAAGGAGCAAGAAAATGCCATTCGAAAAGGTATTGAGGAAGTGATCGTTGTTGAACCAAAAGTGATCTCATACAACCGTCAAGGAGTTGATGCCGTGAAATCAGAGGCCATTGAAGGAATCTATACGGAAGCCATAAATGAGACTGCAAAAGATCTTGGGATGACAACCTACGGTATTGACAGACGATCCTTATCATCAAAAGGAACCGCAGGATTCAATGAGCGAAATACACTGATCTCTTTTTTAAATCAGGTTGCACAAGATGAGGACATTAATGTGTTCCCGGTAGATTTTAGTGACCTTAAAGAAATACAAAACAATTATGGTACCTCAAAAGTGATGTTTACGCTTGTGGAACACCAACGTTCAGTGGATATTAACTGGTGGACAGTTGGAGGTTCAGTAATCATCTATCCAACTCTGCCTTTCGTATTGGCAATGTATATCCCTATCAAGATATTTAAGGCGAATCACATGGAGATGAACGTAATTCTTCTAGACTTGAATAAAGGAAGTGTTGAAGCTGGATTTAGTCAATATTATGACGAACCAGTTCATAAGCACAACCTGGGAGCCCATATGTATAATGTACTTTATCACCTCAATTCAAAACCACTTTAATGAAAAAGATACTTACACTTTCAATTGTAATACTATCATTTTTCTCGTTTAGTCAAAATACAGGGCTTTACGGGAAACGCAATTACATTGAATTCAACATGTTGGGAAATGTACCTTTATTCAATTATTGGATCAATAGAGGAAAATACGAGAGATACTATAAAAAAATGAGTTCAAACTCAAACTCTCTCACTAATGGGAAAAATATTTTAAACTACGGGTTTCGAGTTTCCTTAGGACATGCCGGCAAAAAAAGAACGGGCTTGGGGGTCGAAATTGGATACGATTTTATGAAAATGGCAGGGCCTTCAGCCGGAAGATATAATTACATAAACCAATGGGACAACAGTAGCTACGCATTTATTGACGTTAAACATGAGGCTGTATCGGTGCGAACACTTTCAATCATTCCAAAAATTGAATTTACATCAAAAGGTGGTAATTTGCCTGTAGGAATTAATCACCAAATCGGTTTAGGAATAACCACAAGTAATATTGTAGAAAAAGATTATGTTATGAAGGTTGATCCGTATGAAGCCGACTATTACTTCCAGTCGTCAGCCGATTCGAGCCAATTTGTAAACAATTTTATTGATTATGATGTAAAGTATGGTGGGTTTACGTTTCTCTATAATTTCAACATTAAAACACCAATTTCTAAAAAAATCATGGTGAATTATGGTATAAGATACACGTTACACCTCAGAAAATGGTACGATGATTATAATTACTTTGATGCACCTTGGTCATCAAATGAAATAAGCAGCCAGATTGGAAGTAATAGAATCACCAATTTTCTAACTTTCAATTTTGGAATAGGCTATAGTTTTTAAGCTTCTGGAGCTAATCTTAGAACGATACCATCGATCTCATCAGCAAGATGGATCTGACAGCCCAAACGGCTATTTGGCTTAACGAAGAATGCCTGATCGAGCATATCTAACTCTGCATCACTCTGCTCAGGTAGATCCGTATCCGATTCCAGATAACATTGACAGGTAGCACACATTGCCATTCCACCACATTCACCTAATACAGGAAGGTCATATGCCTTGCACAGCTCCATGATATTCATGTTCATATCCGTAGGTCCCTCCAGATCATGAGATACTCCTTCCCTGTCGATAATGGTTACTTTAATGTCTGCCATCTTTTTTAATTTTTCACAAAAGTAAAAAAATGATCAATTATAGATCCTCAATAGATTAGACCCGTTATAAACGGTTTGATACATTCTCAATCCATATTCACTATTGGAAATGGGTGATCCATCATACAATGAAAAAGAGGAATTGTTGCAGGAATCGATCAGTGTCAGGAAATTATCATCGTCCGGATAAAGAGGAAATTCGCAAGAAGCATTCGGATCAGCCGGTGAATGACGATCAAATGCTACAAATTCGTCGATCGCTCTTCGGTAGACCACAATTCCCCTTGAACCTCCATTTACATATGTCCATCCTCCTACTCCAATCAATCCATTATAACTCGGTAGATTAATATCGATCGTGATATCAAAAGGAATACTTGGTACCGGATGTTTGCCATTTTTGTTACAACCAGTTAATCCAAGTGTAATAAAGAGAATAAAAATTAGTTGTAACTTCATCGTAAAGACTTTCCTCAAAGTTATGAAGATTATAACGAAAGGCGGTGTTATTTTATTGCTCATTCTGTTTTCAATCACAGGATGCAGAACTGCTGGACCAGGTGTTACTCCTGGTTCAGTTGAAGAAGCCGAAGAAATGCTCGCAAAACAGCAGAAAAAAAGGGCTAAGGAGGCTAAAAAAGAACAGAAGATAGCCTACAAGCACTTTTGGTCGTTACAGTCGAAGGAAGCTAAGAAATCAATTAAAAAGAATAAACGAAGAAACAAGAGGATGGCCCGAGCCAGAAAAAGAGGGGAATACTGATCAATTTTCCATTTCAATCAGCTTCTCTGATATTTCTTCCCATAGCTTCATTTCATTGTCCAGCTGTTCCTTTAGCTTGTTATACTGCGCCATTACTTCTTGAACTTCGGCTTCATTGGTATAATCCAGCTGTACCATCTTCTGATCGTATTCTTGAATAGACTCCTCCAGCTGTTCGATCTTCTTCTCCGTATTGTTCAATTGATTATTCAGGCGGTTTCTTTCCTTTTTTAACTCTCGCTGATCGATCTTTTCATTCGGGGTATTAGATTCTTTCTTAATTGACGTTTGATTTGGAGAGGATGTCATTTGCAGATCCTTCATTTTGATCTCAAGAAACTCTTTTACGCCATAAAAATGGATCTTCAACTGATTCTCATTGATCTCCCAGATCCTATCCGTCAGATCGGTCAAGAATTCCCTGTCGTGAGAAACAACCATAAACGTTCCCTCATAGTTTTTAAGGGCTTGTTTCAGTACTTCTTTACTTTGTATATCCAAATGATTCGTGGGCTCATCCAGGATCAAAAAATTACTCGGACTCAACAACAATTGACACAAGGCCAATCGAGTTCTTTCTCCTCCGGAAAGCACTCCTACCTTCTTGTCGACATCCTCTCCTGTGAAAAGGAACGCTCCTAATATCGATCTCAGATCTTTTCTAATATCACCAGAGGCAACATTATCTACCGTTTCAAAAACCGTCAGATCCTTGTCTAGGTTCTCTGCTTGATCCTGTGCGAAATAGGTGATCTTCACATTATGGCCCAATTTGACCTCCCCTTCACCTTCAATTACATCCGTTATTCTTTTTAGTAGAGTCGATTTTCCTACACCGTTCGGGCCTAGTAAAGCAATTTTCTCACCTCGTCCTACAACCGTGTTCAAATGAGAAAAAATGACCTTATCACCATATGTTTTACCCACGTCATCCAATTCCAACACCCATTTTCCAGGCTGAACATTCAGCGGGAATGAGATCTTCATTCTTGCAGTAGGATCACTCTCGATTTCAATACGATCCGTTTTGTCCAACTTCCGGATCAATGATTGTGCAAAAGCTGCCTTGCTACTTTTTGCTCTGAATTTATTGATCAGTTCCTCAGTATGTTTGATCTCCTTGTCCTGCTGTTTTTTCATACGAGACAGCTGATCCAACTCTGTTTCACGCTGTTCCTTGTATTTTGTATATGCAAACGGATAATCCAGTATTTTCCCAAGAGAAATATCCCATGTTCGATTTGTGACATTATCGAGAAACAATCGATCGTGCGATATGACCATTACAGCGCCTTCGTACTTTTTAAGATATTGTTCCAGCCATGCGATAGAGATGATATCTAAGTGATTGGTGGGTTCATCCAAGAGCAACACATCTGGTTTATTGACAAGGATCTTTGCAAGCTCAGCTCTCATTTTCCAACCACCTGAAAACGTGTTTAGTTCTCGATCCATTTCATTATCATGAAAACCAAGCCCACGTAGTACAGAAACCACTTTCTCCTCCCAGGACCCTGCCTCGTGCACGATCAATTGATGGTTCAACTCATTCAACTCATCCAGTAAATTCAAATAAGAATCGGATTCATAATCTGTCCTTGTGGCAAGTTCATGGTTCACATTCTCCAGTTTGCCATTGAGATCATTTAATGTTTCATTTGAAGAAAGTACATAATCCAACACTCCTTTACTGGAATCTACAACAATGTCCTGTGTAAGAAATCCCAGTTGAATTCCTTTAGACATGTGTATTCTTCCTTCTGACGGTGTGCTTAATCTGCTGATCAATCTCAGTAAAGTAGATTTACCGGCTCCGTTTTTACCTACCAGTCCGATCCTGTCGCCATCATTGATCTGTAATGAGACATTTTGAAATAAAAATCCCTGTGGCAGGAATACACCGACATTCTCCAAGTTTAACATGGATCAAAGATACAAAGCGAAAACTGCATAAATAAAAAAGCCCCGGAAATAAATCCAGGGCTTTCAATATCAGAAGATCTGATTAGAAACTCCAAACATCATGTTCGATGGTACGAATTTCTTCTTTGATCTTTTCAGATTCCATCAAAGCATCAACTCCAGTTCTGAAACTGTCGACCTTTCGATCATAAACGTTACTTGCTTTATAAATGGTACTACTGAATCTTCTTTTCCAGAAAAGGTCGTCAAAAGACATCCACTGAGCATCGTTCTTATCGTTATACACGAAATAGTTATTGAAAACGAATCTACAGTGTGGGAAATATAACCAGAACAGTTCTTCCATTCCAGTGATACTCTTTTGTCCAGACGGTGTCTCTTCCATTTTGTAAACAACCGGTGCAATTGCAAGGATTCTCACATCTAATAATGATCTTTCCTTGTCAAAGAACCAGTCTTCTTTGATACGGTATTGTACAATATCCTTTGAAGTATACCACATAGTATCTTGTGGAGGATATACGAACTCTTCCGTTCCGTCAGGGTTCACTTTGATTAACGGATCACCAAATTCATCCGTTAAAGCGATGTCTGACTGTGGACCCAAATACCCGAAGAAATAAACCAACTTCTCACGGTATGCTGAATCCGTATAAAAATTAAGACCAGGTTGCGGATCAACAGGGTATTTCAACTGATCTCCATCTCTTTCACCGAATACATTGTACGGGTTATAAGGAGAGAACAATCGGATATCACCATTCAACACGTGGTTACGGATCACTGTCCATAAACTCCAACGTGTCGCATTTCTAATCCATCTTCCTTCAAGAGTGATTTCATCGAAAGGATAATACATATTATGATTGATCTTTTCGCGCAAGTCTATATACTGCCAAACACGCTTACTCCAGATCACATCTGCTTCACGCACATACTCATATGGGATCAAACGCTTTGTTGGAATATGCTCCGCAATATAAACCCCATCTACGATACCATCTGTAGGAACGTTCACTGGTCCCCCGTTGAGTTCTTCCAACTGGGCCATTGATCCCCAAGATAGGCATACAACCGCCGCACTTAACAATAGACTTTTCATATTCACTCTTTTTTAATTCTTATAGTGTAAAGGCACCACCCTTTTTACGTACGATTCCATCAGGACCAACAACCGTAGTCATA
>CALCCB010000093.1 GCA_937899625.1 uncultured Bacteroidota bacterium | reverse complement strand
TGAACGTTACCGACTGACATCTCCCATGTCGCCTCATGCTGCGGCCGAAATAGATGGGATCGAAATTTCCCTTGAAGATTTTGAAACTCCCGATTATAAAGAGTATTTGATCATTGAAGGAGCAGGCGGGATTATGGTCCCGATGAATAAAATGGGTCAACATTTCGGAGATTTGTTTCACCATCTGAAAGTTCCTGTGATCGTTGTGTCAAGACATTATCTTGGGAGTATTAATCATACTATGTTGACTCTGAATTTTTTGAAACAGATCGGAGTTGAGGTTTTAGGGTTGATTTTCGTTGGAGAAGAAAATAGAACGACAGAATCGATCATTACCTCAAACTTTGATATTCCTTGGGTTTACAGAGTTCCTCTTGCAAGTGAAGTGAACAAAGAATTTACTTTGATGGAGGCTGAAAAAATAAAAGATCGATTAATTTCAATCCTTAACCAATGAAGGATCTGAAAAACAGAGACAGGCAGGTCGTCTGGCACCCGTTCACTCAAGCGAAAACAGAAAAAAATCCATTGGAGATTGTACTTGCCAAGGGAGTAATATTAACGGATACAAACGGTAAGAATTTCTTGGATGTAAATTCTTCCTGGTGGGTAAATGTTCATGGTCATGGAAATGAAGTGATTGGTAATGCGATCGCAGAACAGTTTTCAGAGCTTGATCATGTGATCTTTGCAGGTGTCACTCACCCAAAAGCCGTTGAACTTGCAGAAAAAGTCATCGATATTTTACCCAAAGGTTTTTCCAAAGTTTTCTTTTCAGATGATGGTTCGACTTCAGTTGAAGTAGCGCTGAAAATGGCATTTCAGTTTTGGTTTAATAAAAGTCAACCAAGAATGAAGATCCTTGCAATGGAAGGAGCATACCATGGGGATACTTTCGGAGCCATGTCAGTTGGACAAAGAGGATATTTCTTCGAGCCTTTTGAACACCTCTTCTTTGATGTCGATTATTTGCCCTTCCCGGAAAAGGGAACGGAAATGGAATTTTTGAAGTGTGCAAAAGACAAACTGAAAACAGAAAATTATGCTGCATTGATCGTTGAGCCTTTAGTTCAGGGTTCAGCAGGGATGAAAATGTACGAAGCTTCTGTGCTTGAAGAATTAATGTCTTTGGCACGCGAAAAAGATGTTTTGATCATTTTTGACGAGGTAATGACAGGTTGGGGTAGAACGGGAAAGCTATTCGCAATGGAACATGTTTCATTGGTTCCCGACATCGTTTGTTTATCAAAAGGCCTGACAGGTGGAGTTCTTCCTCTGGGATTAACTGTAGCGACTGAAAGGATCTTTGATGCATTTCTGTGGGATGAAAAATCTAAAGCTTTGCTTCACGGACATTCATTCACGGGGAATGCGTTGAGCTGTGCGGCTGCAGTGGCCAGCATAGGGATCATGAAAAGTGAACATACTCTTCAGAACATCAAAAGAATAGAAGAAAAATTTCACCAATTCGGCCAGATCCTTCAATCTAATCCAAAAGTAAAGGAAGTGCGTCATTTGGGTGCTATTCTGGCAATTGAGATCAACGTTGGGTCTGAAGGGTACTTTTCAGATGTTCGTGATAAAATGTATCACTTTATGATCAGTAAAGGAATACTGATGCGTCCTTTGGGTAATGTCATTTTTCTGAATCCTCCCTATTGTATTTCGGATGAAGAACTCGACTATACTTTTGGAATGATACAGGAAATGTTAAAGTCTGTTATCGACTAAAACAATCCTTTCTTTGAATCGTTTCTTTAGAAAAAGAAACATGAGTAAATTATTCTGGCTTAGCTTCTCATTGATAGTTTTTACTTCTTGTAATGCTCAAAATAAAAATGAAGAAGCTGTTATTCAAGACACGACCAAAACAATGAAAACATACAACGAACTTACAGAAGCAGAAAAAAGAGTGATCCTTTACAAAGGAACTGACAGACCATATACTGGAGAGTATACTGACAATTTTGAAAATGGAGTTTATATCTGCAGACAATGCAATAATCCGTTATACCGTTCTGAAGATAAATTTCACAGCAATTGCGGATGGCCCAGTTTTGACGATGAGATCGATGGTGCGGTGAAAAGGGTACCTGATGCTGATGGAAGAAGGGTTGAGATCATCTGTAATAATTGCCAGGGACATCTCGGGCATGTCTTTTTAAGAGAAGGATTTACAGATAAGGAAACAAGACATTGTGTCAATACTACTTCGTTGGTATTCATACCATCCGATGAGGTAGGATCAATGCCTGATGTGATCAAATGATCATTTCCAGTTAATGATTTCGAGCTTATCTCTATTTGAATATTTTAATTGAATAGAACGCACTATTTTTTCAATTGACGACCATTTATTGTTTCTGTTTGACGTGACTGCAATGACCGACCTGCCCGGAAAAGTGTCAGAATCCTTGTCATAA
>CALCCB010000092.1 GCA_937899625.1 uncultured Bacteroidota bacterium | reverse complement strand
ATGTCAATTGGCATAAAGCACAATTCAGATTAGAGAGTGAAGATGCTCCATTTAAATTTAAACTTGTGATTGGATTCTGTTGACAATTTAAATCTGTAAGAGCAGGATTATTGGATACGTCTAAAAATGTCAATTGGCATAAAGCACAATTCAGATTAGAGAGTGAAGATGCTCCATTTAAATTTAAACTTGTGATTGGATTCGATTGACATACAACATTGCTCAACTGAGGATTTGAATTAAAATCAAGACTTGTAAGATTGTTTCCTGCACAGAATAGCTGTTGAAGAAGAAAATTTTGACTTAGATTCAAGGTCAAAAGTGAATTAGAATTGCAGTTAAGGTATGTTAACGCAGAAAAATCTTCAATTCCAGTCAAGTCTGAAATACCTTGTAAGGACACACCCAATGATGTTACTCCGCTTATATTAGCCGTGAGCACAGAGTCATCATTTGGTATACCATTGCCCATCCCATTGGATTCAAGGTATGCTTCAAAATTATCATCAGGAACATAAGTTTGTTGTGCCTGCAGAAATGAAAAAGTAGTTAATGTTATTATAAGTAATAATGCTTTCATATTCATATATTATTTAGCCTAAATGTAGCAACAATGATTTTATTTGCATATAACTAGTTTATATGTACCATAAAAAGTACATC
Organism: uncultured Bacteroidota bacterium; assembly: GCA_937899625.1. GTDB lineage: Bacteria > Bacteroidota > Bacteroidia > Flavobacteriales_D > Crocinitomicaceae > M0103. Next base: position 30,081 of record CALCCB010000092.1, on the reverse strand, counting down.
TTGTGGTACAATACATCCAAATATAGGCAATATTGTACCACAAAATCATGTCAAATGTTGATGTTTATTTTTTCGATTGGACTCTCGATTTTGCGACTTTCTTCACTCGTAACATGGGTGTAGATCTGTGTCGTTTTTGGACTGCTGTGACCTAATAGATCTTGTATGTACCTCAAATTTACGCCGCCTTCCATCAGATGGGTTGCATAAGAATGACGAAGAGTGTGCAAGGAACATTTCTTTTTTATTCCTGCTTTTTGCGTGGCTTGCCTGAATATGTTCTGTAAACTGGTAGGCGAATACATCCCACCGTTTTCACCATTAAATAAGTACTCCTTGGGACGAAATTCAATGTAGTATTTGCGCAATAATTTTAAGGTAGTTTCAGAGAGTGGTACAAGGCGATCTTTTTGTCCCTTAGAAGCATGGATATGTATGACCATTCGCTCAGAGTCAACATCTCGGATCCTTAGGTTCAATAATTCACTCCTCCTCAGTCCACAGGAATAGACGAGCACCAGCATACATTTATGTTTGATATTAGAGACTTCATTCATTATTTTTTCTACCTCCATCAGACTAAAAACTGTAGGAAGTGAAAATGCATTCTTTGGGCGCTCCAGCTGGTCTATCTCCATCGAATGGTTTCTGATCTTCCTGAAAAACAGACGAATCGCATTCACCATTTGATTCTGGTATGATCTCGATAAACCCTGTGCAAGAATATATTCTGTGTTGAACCGGATAACATCCGCATTGCATAAGGATTCAGTTGGTTTTGCACTGTGAAAACGCAAAAATACCCGCATGGCCTCAGCATACGTTTTTATAGTGTTATCACTATATCTCCTGGATAACATATACCGTACAAATTGATCCAGCTCTTCTTCCTTTTGCTCATCAAGCTGCGGCAATTCAATTCGTTTTTCAACTCGAACTTCAGTTTTTTTATCGGAGGATGCAGGTCCCAGCTCTCGGATATTTATCCAGGCAACTCCTTTAAATACCTGAAACAACAAGGATAGTGTATTCCGCTCTTCCGGAAAATTCCATAGCCTCAATTCAGGGTCGTATCTCGCCCCGGGAATTCGCTTGATCAACGGGATCAATTCTTCATGGTAGTCAAATGCAGCGGTCATTTTTCCTTCCGCCTCGTTTCGTGTAAGTACGATCTCTCTTCTCATGTGCGCACGCGTTTTATTTATAAGTTAAGAAAAAACATCATTTTCCCAACTCATAACTCGTAACCAGAAAAAACGGCCTTGTATTCGTTGCTTTGCAAGCTGAACTGGATTGAGTAATTTAGGAAGAAGCCGAAGGATTACTTCATGAATAGCAATGCAGGAGGTGAATCAAAGATCTTGAATTCAGTTAAAAAGCATTTTTAAAGTTTCCATTCTATCAACATAAAACAAGAAGTGCGAGTAGGAGTGTGAGTGTGAATAAAAAAACCAGAGTTCGTGTCGTCGCTCTCGCCCTCACACTCACTCTGGTTTTTGTACCCGAGGCCGGAATCGAACCGGCACTCCGTTGCCAGAACAGGATTTTGAATCCAGCGCGTCTACCAGTTCCGCCACTCGGGCATCTTCGGTATCGAAGTGGCTGCAAATTTACGCTTTTAATTGAAAAAACAAAGCCTTCAATTATTTTCATTCTTTTCTTATCTTGAACGTAAATTTAAAACCTACAACTATGTTATACGGAGCGATTATCGGTGCGGTGGTAGGATTAGCATACGCACTTTACATGCAGAACAAAAAGAAAAAAGAACAAGACGGATCCGGAAATTGATCTACAGGATATTTTTCAGGGGCTTTACCCCTTTTTTTTGCTTCAGATTCTGATACCTTTGTGCTCGTATGAGTAAGATCCTGATCAAGAATATCAAAGCACTGGTGCAAGTCGGAGAGCATATTCCTACCGTAATCAAAGGAAAGGAAATGGGTGAAATTCCCATGATCGAAAATGCTTTTCTGGCCATTGAAGACGGTGAGGTGATCGCCTACGGATCGATGGAAGACTGGGGTGGGATCGACGACTGGCGCGATCTGGAAGTGATCGATGCCGACGGAAGATTTGTATTGCCTGCTTTTTGTGATGCGCATACCCATACTGTGTTTGCCCGAAGCCGTGAGGAAGAATTTGTAAACCGGATCAAAGGTTTAAGCTATCAGGAGATCGCTGCTAAAGGAGGTGGCATCCTGAACTCTGCCCGCAGATTGCAGGAAATGGACGAGGATGAACTGTTCGAGAAAGTCTTCGCTCGTATTGAATTACTGAAGTCTTATGGTACCGGAGCACTCGAGATCAAATCTGGATACGGACTAACGGTAGATGCTGAGCTGAAAATGCTTCGTGTCATCAAGCGTCTGAAAGCAGCGTGCGGTATTGAGATCAAAGCTACGTTCCTGGGGGCACATGCTTTCCCGGCTGAATACAAAGAAAACCACAGAGCATACATTGAGCTGATCAAGAACGAAATGTTACCGGTCATCGGTAAAGAAGGGCTGGCCGACTTCATCGATGTCTTCTGCGAAACGAATTACTATTCCGTTGAAGAGATGGAAGAGATCCTGCTTGAAGGAAAAAAATACGGGTTGATCCCTAAAGTGCACGTGAATCAGTTTACCGTACTGGGCGGTATTCGAAAGGCGGTTGAGCTGGGTGCTTTGTCTGTGGATCACCTCGAAGAGCTGGCCGATGATGACGTTCTTGCGTTAAAAGGTTCTGCCTGCATGCCTACCTTCCTGCCAAGCTGTTCGCACTTCATCAATATTCCATACGGTAATGCCCGCTTGCTGATCGAGAATGACATTCCATTTGCATTGGCGAGTGACTTTAATCCGGGAACAACGCCAAGCGGAAACCTTTCTTTTGTGTGGTCCCTGGCGTGTTCAAAAATGAAGCTCACTCCCGAAGAAGCATTCAATGCCTTAACGGTTAATGCGGCTTATGCCATGGGCTTGAGTGATACCCACGGAAAGATCGCTTTGGGTAGAAGATCACCGATCATGATCACCAAACAGATCCCTTCACTCGCCTACATTCCGTATGCTTTTGGAGATCAGCTCATCGAGCGCATGATCTATTGAGAAGGAAACATTAACTTTAACCCATGAATTGGTTTTTTCCACTGATCTTCTCGGTCTTTTTCCTTCAGCTTCCTGTCTTTTCACAGGGAACGACCAATGAATTACTATGGGAAATTTCCGGTAAGGGGATCAAAGCGAAAAGCTACCTCTACGGCTCACTGCATTCCAACGACAAGCGAGTGTTCAGATTCCAGGATTCCCTGTACCAGGCTCTAAACAGTGCACAACAGATGGTTCTGGAAACAGATATCTTTTCGATGTTCACTGAATGGGATACCCGAAAAGAAGAGGTCAAACTGTTGTATGACAGTGATGGTAATCCGTATACAGGAACCGCAAGAGCAACCAAAACAAAATATGGAGACGAGGACGGAATGCCTCAATTCCTCGATGCCTGGTTTCAGCAATATGCTTATAACACCGGAAAACAATTTGTTCCGCTGGAAACGGTGGAGGAGCAGCTCGGTTTGCTGGATGGGTTCAACATCCGTTCTTCGTCCGATCAATTGACGGAGATGGTGAACAATTACGTGCAACAACAGATGCTGGAGATCTACCTGGACGGTGATATCAAATCGCTGGACAAGATCATGCGCACGACGCTGAAAGCCTACCCGGATGCCTATGAAGAATTCATCGTGGCCCGTAATAAAAAAATGGCCGAAGGATTAGACACTCTCCTGGCAAAAGGAAGTCTGTTCTGTGCGGTAGGCGCCGGACATCTCTACGGTGAACAGGGCATCATTCAATTGCTTCGGAAAAAAGGATACAAGTTAAGATGCGTTACAGCCATCTACAGCGAGGATCCTGATCTTAAAAAAGAGGTGAGATCTGCCAATAAGTATACACTTACCGATCCCGCCGGATTTAAAGCGGTCTTCCCGGGAAAACCAATGGAAGAAACACTGGGTTCAGGAAACAGATTACTTGTGTACAGAGAAATGGGACAGGGAAATACGTACTCCATAGAGATCATCCCTTATGATGTAGAATACTCATTGAACGATTACGCCGCGATCTATATTGCCTCTCCTGGAGCGTCACCCGCCAGGTGTTTTTTACAGGATGATGGTACTGAAACGTGTCAGGGAATTTCCGACAGTTACCCTGAGGGATTGCACTGGATACGGATCCTTCGAAACGAAAAATATCTCATTGTTGCCAAAGCTTATGGAGGCAATAAATTCATGAATTCGAACCGCCCGGAGCTCTTCTTCGATCGCATCACTATCGAATAAAATCCGCAATATTTAAAATTATTTAGCGAAACGATTATCTTTGGTGCATGTCATCATTGATCAACAGATCGCGCAAATCAGAGCTGCGGGAGAAGCTCCTGGCGAACAAATTATTGTTGCTAAGAGGACCTCGCGGATCAGGGAAAAGAACCCTTGTCAGAGAGGTACTTCAGGAGCTTGGAAAAGGAACGGTAGAGGTCGATCTCAGCACCCGAAAACTTCGAAAGAAGTTTAAGGCATTAAGCACCGAAGAAAAAGAAGCATTGTTTGCTTCCGGAGAATTCATCCTGTTGAACGAGACGCAATACCTGGAAGATCTTCAGGAGCTGATCGAACAAGTGCTGTCCGGAAAATGGAAGGGTACCTTTGTACTTTCCTGTTCGTTTGATCCTGTGCTGGATGAGGTACTCAAAGAGGTGCTCGTACTGCAAGGACTGGAGATCTACATCGACACGATCTCCTTTTATGAGCTGACCAGCTATTTATCACTTCCTGAGGTGGATAAGAACATGGAGCAGCGCTTGATCTTTGGAAATTATCCGAAGGTAGTGGCAGAAGGCAGCAATGGGGAAGAAGTGATCGAGCTGTTGAACGAAGTGCTCGAAAGCCAGTTCGGAGTAAATACCAGAGTCAATAAACAGGATAAACTAATGAGGGCGCTGGCAGTGATCTCCCATCACGTTGGTGAACCTGTTTCCTACAATGAGATCGCTTCGAAGAGTGGTCTGGACAATGAAACCATCGAACGTTATGTTGATCTGCTGGTAGAAAATGGAATACTGATCCGCATCCCAACCTTATACAGTGGTCACCGCTATGAATTGAAAAAAACGCATGTCATCTTCTTCTCCGATAACGGTATCCGAAACGCCGTGATCCGCAATTTCAATCCGATCGAGTTTCGTCTCGATCTGGATCAGCTGTGGAAGAACTGGTTGATCTCAGAGAGGATCAAATGGAACAGAATGAACGGAAGAAAAGCCAACTATTTCTTCTGGCGAACACATACCAAGCAGATGATCGATTTCATTGAGGTGAATGAGACCGGAAAGTTTGCGTATAAAACCACCTGGGATAAAAAGAAGAAGGTAAAGTTTCCGGCAATGTTTGGCGAGCTCTATCCCGATTATTCTCAGCATACTTTGAACAAATCTACTTACTGGACCTTCCTGAGTAAAAAATGAGAAAGTTCACCGACAAAATAGTAGACTATATCGTTCAGGAGAACCTGGACCTGAAACACCTGTCGATCGTGCTTCCATCGGAGCGTGCCATCAAATATGTTTCGGCTTCCTTGTACCGACACTATCAGAAACCGTTGCTGGCTCCCGAAATGGTAACCATCGACAAATGGGTGAACTCTTTGTCGTCACGAACGATCCTGGATCGTACTCGCTTATTGGTCAAACTATTTTCGATCCAGTTGGAAGATCCGATCGATCCGAAGGATAGCTCCTTTGATGAATTTATCTCCTGGGGGAATACCTTGCTTTCCGATTTTGACGAGATCGATCGCTACCTGCTGGACCCAAAAAAGGTCTTCAGAAACCTTGCGGAGATCAAGGAGATCGAAAACTGGTCGTTCGATTCTAAGGAGATCACGCCTGCCAAGCAGCGCTTTTTGGAATTCTGGGACAAGCTACCCGGGTTCTATTACCGATTGAACGAAGTACTGGATCAGGAACAGAAATGCTACGCAGGAAGCGCATATCGTGAATTGTCGCAGGAGATCGACCGCTGCTTCCGGTCAGACAGCAATAAAGTGTTCCTCTTTGCAGGGTTCAACGCTTTGTCGGGAGCAGAATTAAGCATTATTCGACAGCTACATGCGATGGGGCGTGCCCACGTGCTGATCGATTCCGATACGTATTACCTGAATGATCCGGTGCATGAAGCAGGTTCCTTCCTCCGAAAACTGAAAGAGGAATTGAAGGTGAAACAACTCAATTTTGATGAAGAGGAGCTCTTAACTGCAGAGAAGGAAATCAGGGTCATTGAATGCGTGCAGACCACAGGTCAGGTAAAAGCGGCGGCAGACATTCTCAACTCCATGGCTTCGTCGGATCTGAAAGATACGGTGGTCTTACTGGCAGATGAATCGCTTATTGGGCCATTGCTTAAAAATATTCCTTCCAAAGTAGGAAAGGCAAACATCACGCTTGGTTTACCATTGAAGAACACCTCTATCCGAACATGGGTTGAGCTGCTCTTTCAATTGCAGGAGAACAAAACAAGATTCAATACCGAAGCGATCTACTTTCAGGATCTGATCAAGATCTGGAACCATCCGCTGGTACTAGCGATCACAAGTCCGGATGAACAGCGAAAGATCACCTCGTTGGAGATGGATTCGATCAAGTACAACAAGATCTTCAGAAATGCATCCAGCATCTCGGTTTCAGAAAAGCTGGACGGTTTGTTTGCCCATATACTCACCCCATGGAACAAAGACTGGGAGACTGCCGTGAATTCGATCAGAAGATCCATTCAATACATTATCGAGCACTTATCCGAGAAGGATGAATTCAATAAAGCACTCTGCTACGGATTCGACAATTCAATGATCGAGTTTGAAAATCTGGTAGCGGAAGGCTTACCTGAAATGACCTTGAGAAGCTTTAGACATTTAATGCAGGCACACTGGTCGAATGTGAGTATCGCTTACCATGGGAACCCGATCGAGGGCTTACAGATCATGGGGCTGCTGGAAACACGTTTGCTTGATTTCAAAAACATGATCGTGTTGGGAATGAACGAAGGCAAGATGCCGCCTACCAATCCGATCCAAACGCTGATCCCCATGGACCTCAGAAGATATCTGGGATTACCGACACCACGGGAGAAACAGGGGTTGTTTGCACATCATTTCTATCGTTTGTTGCATTGCAGCGAGAAGGTCTTTATCACGTATAGCTCAGCGAAAGAAAACATTGGAAGCAATGAAGAAAGCCGCTACATTCTGCAGCTGAAACTAGAGCTGAGTAGAGCAAATCCGAACATCAGGATCCACAATGAGATCTACAGTGTTTCTGAATCTGAGGTGATCTCCATGGAAGGACAAACGGTTGAAAAGAGCCAGGAAGTCCTCGAGCGAATGCAGGCCATGATCAGCTCTTCCATTTCAGCATCGGCGATCAATAAATTCCTGACCTGTCCGCTGGACTATTACTTCAGATACATACTTGAATTTGGAGAAGAGGAAGAAATCGAAGAAGACCTGGAGAGCAGAACACTCGGAAGCTTTATTCACGAGGTGCTGGAAACCTTATACAAACCCTTTTGTCGTCACGATAAGGATGGAAATTTGGTTTCACCTTCACCGCCTGCGTTAGCGGAAACCGATGTTCAGAAAATGCTGAAGGACTTTCCGAGTCTTTTACATGAACAATTCCTGAAGCGTTTCAACAATGATAAAAATGCATTCAGCAGCGGAAAGAACCTGTTGAGTTATAAGATGGCGCATGAATTAACCGAGCGCTTTCTGAAGCAGGAGATCCGATATTTGAAGGAACTTTCTGAACCGCTCTTTATCGAATATCTTGAGATCACCCTTAAGAGTGAATTGGAGGTAGACGTGCATGGACAGAAAATGAAAGTGGGCATGAAAGGAGTAGTTGACCGGATTGATTCCATCGGCGACAAATACCGGATCATTGATTACAAAACCGGAAAGGTATCAGAAGCAGATGCTGAGATCAACCTTAAGAAATCGGAAGAAGGTTTTCTTGGTTTTGACAAAGCAAAGCACCTGGTTCAACTTGGGATGTACAGCTACATGTTCTTCAGAAACTTTGGTCACTATCCGGCAGAAGTCGGATTGATCTCACTGGTCAATGTTGGAAAAGGATTGATCCCTTTACAGGATAAAAATGGAGATTCATTAGAAATGATCACAGATACTTTCCCTGGCTTTATGGAGGCTTTGATGAATGAAATGTTTGATCCAACAATTCCATTTACGCATACCCAGAGACAATTCTCTTACTGCAAGTATTGCGAATAAAAAAACCTGAAAAGAACTCTTTGTAAAGACGACCCTGTAGAATCGTAGAGGTAGGAGCTCTTTTCAGGTACCTGCAAGGAAAATAAAACCAGAGTTGAACAATCGTTATTGTGTCAACTTATTCCTATGACGAAAAAAGGTTTGAAAGGGTTGGCTGAAAAAGTAAAAAAAATAAAAAAGCCCGCTGGTGCGGGCTTCGTATCGTGTAAAAAAGGGATTAATACAACTCCATTTTTAATGCGGATCTGTAATCTTTGATCTCTTCACGGTTGATCTTGTGATCTGCAGCCTTCAAAAGGTTCAACAGATAAAGGAAGTTTTCCTTGTCGTCGATCTCGATCGGATATTCATTTCCTTCTTCATCTTCTTCGAACTGAGCCTGAACATCGAAAGCGTTTCTCTCTCCGATAAATTCATAGCTTAAACGAAGTACTTTGGTAACAAGAGGATCTTGTTCTTTCAACGCATATTCTCTTAATTCCTTAAGATCGTCGATCAATTTGGAAGCAGATAGCCCCTTTTTTTCAACTTTCTCAATAATCGCGTCTAACTTTTGGTTTGCTGCTGCAAGTTTCATAAAGTGTCAGAAAATAAATACCCACAACCGTTATCAGTTGTTCGATGCAAAGGTAATCAACTTGAGAAATAATTCACCATTTTACTTAGATTCATTCTGAATTTTTCGTTTTTTTAAACTTGGGATGAAAATCAGCCCCCTATCCTGATTGAAATCTTATTTTTGTAAAAATCCACGGCATGAGTGCTCTTGCATTAAAAGGTATCGTTACCGGATTTATCTTAAGTATAATGATCGGTCCTGTGTTCTTCGTTCTTCTGGAGACCAGTATCCGTCGTGGAGTTAGAGCGGCAATTGCTTTTGATATCGGGGTCTTATTAAGCGACATCATTTATATTCTTATCGCCTTTGTTTTTTACTCTGAAGTTTCTGCCATTGCCGCAGGAAAAAGTCAGGGGATCTTGAAATTGATCGGTGGAGGATTATTCCTGGTGTATGGAGTTGTTTCCTTCTTCAAAAAGCCAAAAGAAGTAAAAGTAGACTCAGTTGGGAATGTGATCCACGGTTATGGAGATTACATGTTACTGGTGTTGAAAGGGTTTTTACTGAACATGGCCAATCCACTGGTGATCTTTTACTGGTTCTCAGTAATGACCTTAGGGGAGAAGGCCACAGGTGGAGAACACGATCCGCATGAAACGTCGATCATGTATTTCCTTGGAGTGATCCTCCTTAGTTTCTTCTCAGTGGATATCCTGAAGATCTTCGGGGCTAAAAAACTGAAACCGCTTGTTACAGACAAGTTATTGCGCGCACTTAATCAGTTGATTGGTATTGTCTTTGCTGTTTTCGGTATCTTCCTGATCATTCAGGGATGGATCAAAATGTAACCGATGGTGGTCTAAATTGTTATCTATTCAAATCAAAATATATGAAGTTCAATCTTCTGTGGATCTCTTTTTTATTGTCAGTTCTAAGTTTTGCTCAGGAAGTAAAAAAGGAGAATTTATCAAAGAAGGTAAATCTGTATTGGGACTATCATAAAACCCAGCCACAAGCCTCCGGCTATTATTATGTGGACGAGTTGGGAGAAACAACGGAGAAACACGGTAGATGGCTTTATTATTCCAAGGATGGTGTGCTGGAAGAAGAGCGGAATTACTACCGCGACTTGTTGCAAGGGAAAGTAGTGAAGTATTTCCCCAATCAGAAATTGCGTCAGGAAGGGTATTTCTACATGGATCGTCAGGACAGCGTGTATCGTGAGTGGCATGAAAACGGAAATCTGGCTGCTGAGGGAATGTATAAAATGAATCAGGCTACAGGAACCTGGAAATACTTTTACTTCGACGGAAGACCAAAGGCAGAAGAAGAAACGAAAGCAGGGGTAGGCTATTTATGGTCTTTCTGGTTGCCGGATCCGGATCATACCCAAACGATCACGAATGGAAACGGAGAGATGACGACCTATTATGCCACAGGCCGTGTGAAGGAATGGTACAATTACAAGGACGGACTCAAGCATGGTCCCTTTGAAGAGATCAGTATCTACGGATACTCTACGCTGAAGGGTAGCTTTAAAGACGGAGAAAAGGACTCCACATGGACGTATTACTATTATACCGGTGACATTGAAAAGGTGTCGAACTATGAGAATGGAGTCCTGAATGGTGACTATGCCTATTATTATGACAATGGTAAACTCAATGTGAGTGGCAAATACCTGGATGGTAAGAAAACAGACAAATGGATCTGGTATACCAATCAGGGAAACAGAGATATGGAAGGTACTTTTAAAGAAGACCTTCAGGATGGCGCCTGGACCTACTGGCATCCAACGGGGGAAGTATCTTATACCGCCCATTATACGATGGGGAAACGCTCAGGTGAGTGGACCTACCTTTATAAGAATGGAAAGGTCTTCAAAAAAGGAAGCTTCGAGAACGACGAAAAATCTGGTCTTTGGGAAACTTGGTATGAGGACGGTACACTCCTTATGAGTGGGAAATACCTGCAGGGAAAAGAAGAGGGTGAATGGTTGAACTATTGGGAAAATGGGGAACTGAAGAACAAAACGACCTTCAAGGCAGGGGTGATGAACGGAGATTGGCATTCCTACTATCCAACAGGCGCTTTGAAGCTGGAAGGGAAGTACAAAGACAACCTGAAGACAGAAAAGTGGGTAGATTACTTTGAAAACGGAAAACCAAAGGACATTGTGACCTATAAGATCTTCAAGGAAAAGACAAAGGTTGATTATGGGATCATGAAAAACCGGGTTCGTCTGGAAAGCAGACAAAATGGTTATGCTGCATCCTACTCTTCCAAAGATTTCAAACTAACGGAAGAAGGAAATTACAAGAACGGCAAGAAAGATGGAGAATGGAAAGCCTATTATCCGGGAGGAAGAATTGCTGCTGTCGTATCTAACTATAAGGAAGGTGAGCTGAATGGGGTAATGAAAAATTATGACCGCAAAGGGGCACTTCTACAGGAAGTAGAATACAAGGACGGATTGAAACACGGAAAGTTCGTGATGTACGACAAAAAAGGGAAACCGATTGTTACCAAAACCTTTGAATACGGAATGGAAGTGATCCGTGGAAATGCGATGGGGAATGGTTCCTTCAGTCCGAAATAGTTGAACTAGATCAACGCTTGCAAATTGGAGGTGAATAGCTTCACCGCCATTGCCAGCAGGATGATCCCAAATACCTTCTTTAAAATAGCAATACCTCCTTCTCCGAGAAGCGCCTCAATCCGTTTTGTCAATCGAAGTACCACATAAACGATCAAAATATTGATAGCGATAGCGATCAGGATATTGACCTGAGCATATTCCGCCTTCAAAGAAACCAGCGTTGTCATGGTTCCGGCTCCTGCAATGATAGGGAATGCCAGAGGAACAATACTCGCAGTTTTTCCCGTTGCCTCATCCCTAAAGAGCTTAACGCCTAAGATCATCTCCAACGCCATTGCAAAGAGGATCAAGGAACCTGCTACCGCAAACGATTCGATGGTTACACCAAACAACTGAAGTATGGATTCTCCAAGTAATAGGAAACAGATCATGATCACTAGTGCCACGATACTGGTTCTGAGCTCGTGAATAGATCCGGAGCTTTCTTTGATCTTGATGATCAACGGTATTGACCCGATTACGTCAATTACTGCGAACAAGACTGTACTCGCTTTGAAGATCTCTTCCCAGCTGAATTCGGTGAAAAAATTCATAGGCTTATTTTAAAGTACCGTTAATAATGGCTTGGACAATAACCGGGAAGAACTCTTTCTCCATGGCCTGAATTTTTGCTTTGATCTCATCAGGATGTGAAACGTTTTCCAGCTTCGTGGAAAATTGGGCAAGGATCCTTCCTTCATCGAAATGCTTATTGACCCAATGGAAAGTGATTCCCGATTGCCGGTCTCCGGCTTCGAATACCGCTCGATGTACGTGGTCACCATACATATTCTTTCCACCGTGTTTTGGCAGAAGTGAAGGATGAACGTTCAAGATCCTTTCTGAATATTTTTCGATCAACTCAACAGGGATCTTACGCAAGTAACCCGCAAGAATGATTAGATCTATCTTACTATCCGTTACCAACTGAGTTAAAAACTCCCCGTCATTGGCCTGTTCATTCGAGATTACCTTAACAGAAGCTCCCAGCGCTCTGGCAGAAGAAACAACCGGAGCATCCTCTTTATTGGAAAGCACAAAGGAAATACTTGCCCCTTCATGATCTTTAAAAGACTGGATGAGGTTTATAGCATTCGAGCCGGTTCCTGAGGCAAATATCGCAACGGATAGTTTCTTCATGGGGTAAAGTTAGAAAAGATAATCCGCTTCTGTTTGGTCTTGTTGCGTATCTTTAAATACAACTTTTTAATTATGGAGAAGGATCACCCTCATACCTTATTTAAAGGAGCACTATTCTGAAGAGGAAATGACCCAGAGAGCAAAAGAGTTCAGGGACTCGGCAGAAACTAGACGCTCAGTCAGACACTTTTCAGATAAGCATGTACTCATTGAAATAAAGGAAGAGCTTATCATGACAGGTTCTTCAGCACCTTCTGGAGCGCGCAAACAACCATGGACGTTCTGCCTGGTCTCCAATAAAGAGCTGAAGGAAAAATTGAGAGAGTTGGCTGAAGAAGAAGGATATCGGTCGTATAATGGCTGAATTAGCGAAGAATGGATCGAGGATCTGGCGCCTTTAGGAACCGATTGGCACAAAGAATTCATCGATATCGCCCCGTGGATCGTAATAATTATGAAAAGAGCCTATGAAGTAGGTGATGAGGACAAGAAACTGAACAACTATTATGTGTCAGAATCGGTGGGTTTGCCAGCTGGATTCTTCTTAATGGCGGTGCATAATGCCGGTTTGGTGGCTCTAACGCACACTCCAAGCCCCATGAATTTCATTTCCAAGGCACTGAACAGACCGGAAAATGAACGTCCGTTTCTCGTGAATCCTGTGGGATTTCCCGCTGATAATGCAGTTGTCCCTGAACTTTCAAGGAAGCTAAAGGACAGTGTTATTGAATATTATCTCTAATTATTTTGTTTTTTAGCCTATTGTTTTTTTCTTTGCAGGCTGAATTAACCCCTTAAAAAGAGAAGAAATGTCTGATGTAAAATCAAAAGTTATCTCAATCATTGTAGATAAACTGGGAGTAGAAGAAAGCGAAGTAACGAACGAAGCGTCTTTCACCAATGATCTGGGAGCAGACTCTCTTGATACAGTAGAGCTTATCATGGAGTTTGAAAAAGAGTTCAATATTGCTATTCCAGACGACCAGGCTGAGAAGATCCAGACTGTAGGTGATGCTGTCGCATACATCGAGGAGAACGCAAACTAATCATCGAACTTATTTAACAAAGAAGCCCTGTATGGAATTAAAGCGTGTAGTTGTAACAGGACTTGGAGCCCTGACCCCGATTGGGAATAATCTTTCTGATTACTGGGAAGGACTGAAGAATGGAACTAGTGGTGCTGCACCAATCCAGCAGTTTGATGCATCTTTGTTTAAAACCCAATTTGCCTGCGAAGTAAAGAACTTCAATATTGAAGACTTTATGGACAAAAAAGAGGCAAGAAAATTAGACCAATTTGCTCAGTATGCTATGGTCACGGCAACGGAGGCCATGGCAGACTCTGAGCTTATGGAGTCAAACCCGAACGTAGATCGCATTGGCGTGATCTGGGGTTCAGGTATCGGAGGGTTAAAAACCTTCCAGGATGAATGCGAAACATTTTTCGCAGGAGATGGAACGCCACGTTTCAATCCGTTCTTCATCCCTAAAATGATCGCTGATATCGCAGCAGGTCATATTTCAATCAAGTACGGTTTAAGAGGACCGAATTACGTTACTGTTTCAGCTTGTGCTTCTTCAACGAATGCGATCATCGATGCGTTCAATTACATCCGTTTGGGTAAAGCTGATGCGATCGTAACAGGTGGTTCTGAAGCCGCAGTGAACTGTGTTGGTGTTGGTGGATTCAACGCGCTAAAGGCACTGTCTACTCGTAATGATTCTCCTGAAACTGCCTCAAGACCATTTGACGTGGACAGAGACGGGTTTGTTTTGGGTGAAGGTTCAGGAGCATTGATCCTTGAAGAATACGAGCACGCAATGCGCAGAGGAGCGAAGATCTATGCGGAAGTGATCGGAGGAGGTATGTCCGGTGACGCTTACCACATTACCGCGCCACATCCGGAAGGATTAGGAGCAAGAAATACAATGGTTGCAGCGTTGGAAGATGCTGAGATCAATATTACCGACGTGGATTATGTGAATGTTCATGGAACATCTACACCACTTGGAGATATCGCTGAGGTGAAAGCAATCCAGCAATTGTTTGGTGAACACGCTTACAACCTGAACATCAGTTCAACAAAATCAATGACGGGTCACCTTTTGGGTGCAGCAGGAGCGATCGAAGCAATAGCTTGTATCATGGCAGTTAAGCATGATATTGTTCCTCCAACGATCAATCACTTCACGGATGATCCTGAATTGGACAACAAACTGAATTTTACGTTTAACAAAGCACAGAACAGGGTTGTAAACGTAGCCCTTTCCAATACTTTTGGTTTCGGAGGACACAACACAACCGTGATCGTGAAGAAATTCAAAGGCTAATTTGAAATTCAATCTTTTCCCGAAAAAACGAACCAATGAAGAACTTGATCTGATCAGGTTCATGGTACTTCATTTTGGGTATCGCCCAAAAGAGATCTCGCATTTCGTGAAAGCCGTAACGCATAAGTCGTATACCAAAACCAGTGATGATTTCAGTAACGAACGCCTTGAATTTCTGGGTGATGCCATTCTGGATGCAGTAATTGCTGAATATTTATTCCAGCGTTTTCCCGAAGATGACGAAGGTCATCTCACGAAAGTGAAATCCAAAGTAGTGAGCCGTAAAAACCTTGCTGACATTGCGGAGAACATAGGAATAAGAAAGGTTTTGCGCTACAACGCAGGACGATCGATCAATATTTCATCGATCGAAGGAAACGCATTCGAAGCGATCATGGGAGCTATTTACCTTGATGGTGGTTATGAAGCAGTAAAGAAAACGATCAATAATTTCATCTTCAGAAAGTATGTTGACCTGAATAGGCTCCTTGAAGAAGAGATCGATTTCAAATCACGATTGTTTATCTGGTGTCAGCGCAAAAAGCTTAGGCTGGACTTTACAGTTCTTTCTGAAGATAATATCAGCGGAACTTGGCAATACACAGTGGTTGCTATCGTTAATGACCGAGAATACGGTAGAGGAATGGGTTCGTCTAAAAAAATGGCAGAACAGGCTGCATCAAAAGAGACGCTTGAGCTGATGGGAGAAATCTAATTTCCTAACAAAAAAGCAGTGATCTCATCCCACAGGACTTTATTTTCATCGTTATTCAAAGGGCAATAGAATCTTGAATATCCACCGTCCAGAATAATTCGTCCTCCTAAATATTCTGAAGAAAGGATCAACGGCTCATCTCCAAGCCAGACTTCAACTTTCAGTCTAACGTCCATTGGAAAGGTGGCAACACTTCTTCCGGGATCGATGTTCTCGGAGGCGATCACTTTATGATCACTGACCTCTCCCGATGATGACAAATTGGATTGATTTTCCCAGAACTCTTTCTGAAAAAGATGCTGCGTAAGGATGCGTGCTTCGGATTGCATGGGCCAGTTTTCAGAACCAATGTAAATTCCTTTTCCACGAGTAAGGAATGTGTCAAGCTCCTGGAGAAAATTAGTAGTCAAGACAGACCTTGCTCCGGAGAAGATATAGATCAGATCATAATCCTCAAGGGGATGGAGTTGAACCGTATCCACCTTTTCATCGATGAAATCCTTACAGATTGCGGTATTATTCCCCAAAAAGAGCGTCTTTTGGCTGAAGCAAATGGTGCTTGAGACAAGAACAAACAGCAAAATTCTGATCATGGTCCTTATTACAGATTGGGTCAAAACCGGTTCACTGGAATCTGTAAATTTTGTTTAACTTAAGGTAAAATTGGAAAGATGCAGAAGGATGAGTTGGGTAAAGAAGGAGAGGAAGTAGCACTTCAGACCTTGTTAAAGAAAGGCTATCAATTAGTAGAAAGAAACTATCGGATCGAACGAGGAGAGATCGACCTGATCTTCAAAGACAAGAATGAAATTGTATTTTGCGAAGTGAAGACCAGATCGAATGAATACCTGGGGGAACCCTGGCGTCAAGTTGGATTTTCAAAACAACGTCAGCTGATAAAAACCGCCAATGCTTATATTCGAAAAATGGATGTATACGAGGAAGCAAGGTTTGATATTGTCTCGATCGTTCTGAATGTGAAAAGATGCAAAGTCGAGCATATAATTGGGGCATTCGCTCCATAACATTGTTTGCAAGCTAATTTGCTCTATCTTTGCACTTTAATTCTGCTCGTGATGAACACAATGAACAACGGGAGAAGAGGGCCAAAGAAAACTTCTTCACCAAAACAAGGAAAACCTGCTACAGGTAAAAAACCGGCTCCAAAGACCGGTGAAAACAAAGGCGTTTCTGCCAGAGACAAACGAAAGTATATTGATTACAAGGATAAACAGAAGAAGGGGGATCCTCTTCCAACTTTTAGTGATGAAGTACGATTGAATAAATACTTGTCGAATGCAGGTATTTGTTCAAGAAGAGAGGCAGACGTCTTGATCGAAACCGGAGTGGTTTCGGTGAACGGAGAGATCATTACTGAACTTGGCTACAAGATCAAGCCGGGTGATGTCGTACGATACGACGGAGAAACAATCAATGCGGAAACAAAGCGATATGTGTTATTGAACAAGCCAAAAGGATTCATAACCACTATGGATGATCCGATGGGGCGTAAGACAGTGATGTCACTTGTAAAGAAGGCTTGTCGCGAAAGAATATACCCGGTAGGTCGTCTTGATAAAGAAACTTCAGGCTTGTTGTTATTCACGAATGACGGAGATCTTGCAAAAAAGCTGACTCACCCGAAGCATAAAGCGTCAAAGATCTATCATACAGAGCTGAACAAGCCGGTGAATCCGGAGGACCTTCATCGCCTAATTAAGGGTGTAGATCTTGAAGATGGTAAAACACAATTTGATGTTGCTGAATTCGTCAAAGATGGAACAAGCAGGGAAGTCGGTGTTGAACTTCACTCTGGCAAGAACAGAATCGTAAGAAGAATGTTTGAAGCAATGGGGTATGAAGTAATTAAGCTTGACAGAGTTCAGTTTGCCGGATTGACAAAAAGGGATTTGCCAAGAGGAATGTTCAGACATCTTACTGAAAAAGAAATAGCGTTTTTAAAAATGTCCAAATGAGAACTTTCGTAGTATTTGTTTCGCTGATAGGGTTATTAATATCATGTGGAGGGAATAAGGAAATGCAATCTGCAAATCCGAACATGGAGTATTTTTATCCGTGGGATACGGTTCCAAAGATCTATTTATACAGAGATGTAGCGAATGGATTGGATGAACAGTTTCATAGAGTCTTTTCCATTACAGATTCGCAAGGAGAACACATTGTCGTAGAAATATATACCTCTGACGGCAGGATCATCGAAGCATTGAACTACAACATAGATTCTCTGGATCTGATCGATCATATGGTGGTGAACCGTAATGGTGAAAAAACCAAAACGGAACTTTTTAAACACAAAATCATTCCAATGGGCGATGAAGAGATTTGGTTCGCAAGTCGTTTCCAGGGATTCCTTGACTCTACATTGATCCTGAAAGAAATATTCAGAAAGGAAAAGAAAGTGGATGCAGATTATCTGGTTATGGATGAAAAACACGAAGCCAAGATCTTTGCCGACCACATTAGAATGACGAATTTCAACCCATTCACTAAAAAAGAAACTGTAACTGAAGGTGATGCGGTGAGTTATTTTGCGAAAGGTCTGGGACTCACAGAATGGCATACAGCCAATAAAAAAGCACATTACAGACTGGAGAAAATTATGACTCAGGAAGAGTGGGTCAAGATTATTTCGAGATAATATGAGATCAGTAGTTCTTCTAATTCTTGCTGTATTGCCCTTGTTTGCAACAAGTCAAACATGGAAAAGAAAACCAAAGCATTCCATGGGAAGAGGAACACTTTCCATATCCTGGGGATACAATACTACAGGATTTTCGAAGAGCACACTGAATATGCAGGGTCCGGGATATGATTTTTCATTGTCTGGAGTGAAGGCCTCGGATGATGATTTTGAATTATTACCCACACAGAATTATGGCGCCCAGTTCAATGCAAGAGTAGGTTATTATATCCGAAATTATTTCGCCTTAAGTCTGGGTTGGGATAGAACACATTATATCTTGAACGATAAGAGTGCGGCCTTGTTGAGTGGTACTGTAAATCCCGGGGTTGATGTCAGTGGAAACTGGACCGGAAGTTACAATAACGAGTCAGTTACAACGGATCAGAGCATTTTTCATTATTCGAATACTTTGAATTTGTTGAACCTGGAGGCCATGAGGACGGATCAATGGTTCAGGATCGGAGAGAACTTCGGACTTTCAACCAATTTTGGACTGGCATTAGGCGCAGTAATGACCCGCAATGACTACTTGTTCTCAGGACAGCAGGATCTTGGTTCTACTTCCTTATCAGGATTCTTAGTTTCTGGTCAGGCTGGTTTACGTTTCGAATTTTTCAGGCATTTGTTTTTGCAACCTACGTTAAGAGCAGGCTTCATTCAGCAAATGAATGTGAATATACGGAACAGTGACCCAAATTCAAAGGCAAAGCAAAACTTTGCTTTTACAATGTTTGATGTGTCTCTTGGATATTTGTTCTATATCCGACCAACAAATGATTGCCAGAGCTGTCCGGTTTGGTAATTACTCCTTTTTCTTCGCTTTAAAATCGATCTTATAATAGAAGATAGGTAAGAACCCTAACTGCTGCTTCTCTGCAATTGGTGTAGCAGTTGGATCAGCAAGATTTGGTGCCCACGCAAGACTCAATAGGTTCTCTGTGTTTAGAATGTTTACCAGGTCAAGCCCGATCTCATGCGTTACCTTATCAGCATTCTTTCTCCAGCTGATCTTAACATCTGCTCTGAAGTAATCCCTGAACTGAAGTTCATTGAACAGAGAATCCTGGAAGATGATCTCATTCATCACGGTAGATGCAGGAATGTCAGCAAGGCCATACCTTTTTCCTCCGGCATACGTCACTTTGAAACCAAACCCAAGAATGTTCTTTTCATTCAATTTGAATTCTTTACCTGCAAGAAGATTTGTAACGAAGGTACCATTGTACGATGTGTTTCGAAGCACACCATCACTACCGTAGTATTTTGAATCGTATAGTGTTCCAGAGAACAGGAAGAAGAAGGATTTGTCAAAATACTTCTGAATGGTTAGTTCTATTCCGTAGTTATATCCTGTTCCAGTATTCTGAAGACTATCTGGGAAGAAACGTGCGAATCCACCACCCATATTGATCAGCGAGAATGCAGAAGGCTGGACCGTTACAGGAATGTCATACAAATACTGATAATAGATTTCTGAACGGATACTCATGCTTTTCTTGAGCATCTTTTCATAACCGAAACCTGAATGTACACTTCTCGTGAAATCCATATTCTTGTTATGAAGCACTCTGTTTCCGTTTGCGTCTGTCTGGAAAAAAGTATAAGTATAAAGTGGTTGTGTTCCACTGTGCATACCGGCACCGGCGAAGATCGACTGATTTCCTTTCATTCTGTACTTCCATCCCAAACGCGGCTCAACAGGAGAGATGCTGTTACTCAATGAGAAATACTGACTATGCAATCCCGCAGTAAAATCCATATTCTCACTCAAACGAACCTTCCATTGAATGAATGGCTGGATCATTACAGCAGATCCCTGAAAATCCCATCGCGTCGTGAAATTTGTATTGTAAACAGGAGACCGCGTAGAATCTATCATGTTAAAGAAGAACATGTCCGCATTGATCCCGGCTTTGATCAAATGTTTACGATTGAATTTGTGATTGATGCTGAAAAATCCTGAAGCCTTAGATGTTGTAAAGGTGTATCCCAGGATTTGGCCAAGTGAATCAAAGACAATTTTAGTCCCCGTCGAATCCAGTGCTCTTCCATATAAATACTCGTGTTGTGCGTTTTGTTGCTCCATTGAATAGGATAGCGTTGCAGCTACATAGGTCTTTTCATTCAAAGGCTTCTTATAGTTCAAGCCGGTCACGAACATCCCTGTATTAAAATGTTGATCTCTGTCTCCTTCCCCATAAAATTCGGTAGAATATTCGGTCTGTTCGGAGATCATGATGTCGATCGTACTTTTACCGCCGATCCCAAACAAAGAAACCGCACCACCATTTTTGAGGGGCCAGTTAAATTTGAATGCACCATCACCATACACTGGCACCGCATCCGTCCCTAATTGTATCCCTATTTTTTGGAACAAGCTTAGTGTTGAATAACGACCCATCACCAGGTAGGAAGACTTTCCTTTTGAAGATAATGGACCTTCTGCCAGAAATTCAGTACCTAAAAATCCAAATTGACCGGTAAACTCATGCTGATTGTTGTTCCCATTTCTTAGCTTAAGATCGAAAACTCCTGAAGTCGAGTTTCCATATTCAGCTGGGAAGGCACTCATGAAGAAATCAGAATTCCCAAGGATCTTGTTGTTAAGGATTGAAACCGGACCACCTGTACTTCCGGAAATTGCAAAATGTGATGGATTAGGAATATCGATCCCTTCCACTTTCCATACGACACCAAGAGGTGAATTTCCTCTGATCACGATATCGTTACGCGAGTCGTCAGCACCTTGCACTCCTGCAAAATTGGAGGCCATCCTTGCCGGGTCCATTCGGGAACCTGGATATCTGTTTGTTTCTTCAACGCTGAATTGTTGTGCGGAGATCGTTGCAAGTTCGTTGATCACTTCTCCTTTCTTACGAGCTGAAACGGTAACTTCTGCTTGTTCTTGATAGGATTCCATCATTGGAATTTCAACCACGGTCTCCTTCCCAGAGATCACTTCGATCGTAATTACTTTCGGATCGTAGGTCATCAAAGTAGCTTCCAGCTGATGTTTACCTGTTGGGACATTTTTGATCTGGAAGTCGCCATCCGGATCTGTGATCGCTCGAAGCCCGGCAATACTGTCAGCTGTAAAAATTTGGATTTTTGCCCCTATCAGAGGATACTTTGTTTCAAAATCGATCACTCTTCCTCTTACAGTTTGAGTAGGTTGAGCATATACTGGTGCAAATGAAATAAAGAATAGGAAAAGACCTAATAGCGTAGTTTTGTAGTTTTTGATCATCTACTGATTTCTTTGATTTGTTTCTGATATTCCTCCTCAGTAAGTGGCTTTTTATATACCTCCCTGAACTGGAATTGATTAAGAGAATTAAAATGAAGATTTCGTACGTCAGAATATACGATCTGAATATCTCCACTATACCATAATGGGATCAACGGCGGATCCTGCATAAGGATCCTTTCTGCTTTGGCATAATACGCCATCGCCTCAGAAAGTTTGGAACTGTTTTTCGCCTGTTCGAACAATTGATCGAACAAAGAATTTTTATAACGAGATTGATTTACTCTTGAAAGTTCATTAACATCTTCAGGAACCCATTTACCATAGAAATTGCTCAAGAATGTCTCAGGATTTGGATAGTCACCTGCCCAGGCGCTTCTGAAGATATCTCCTTTTCCTTTGGATGCGTCAAGATCTTTCTGTTCGAAAGTAGAACCGTCAATATTAACATTGATGTTTAAGACTTGGAAGATTTGCTGGGCAAATTCGTCAGCAACGGCAGAATGAATATCTCCAATGTTGTATCGAAGATTTACTGAACCAAAGCCTTTTCCATTTGGATAGCCGGCTTCGGCAAGTAGTTTTTTCGCCTTTTCTGGATCGAAGTCGTAAGATGCTTCTCGCACTCCATTAAAGTCGTATCCTCTGAACGACGAGCTGATCGGCGGTACGATCCCAAAGTATCCGAGCTCATAATATTGATTTCTCAACACTTCTCTACCTAACTTTTCCTTGTCGATGGCACAATTGAATGCTTGCCTAACTTTCACGTTTTGAAAGCGCGGATCATTCATGTTGAAGAAGTAATAATGAGTTGATAACAACGGATTGTTGTACATGACAAACAGAGGTGGACTCGAATTAAAATCTTTGATCCTTCCTTCCAACATCATTGTAATCCTACTTGGAGGTAAACCAGTGATCAGGTCAGTCTCATGATTCTCAAACATCTCCAGCTGATCCAGTTTTCTACCCTGAAAAATGAAAGTTAACGTGTCAAGATAAGGTAGGGCATTTCCTTCGTCATCCGTAAGATAATAATCCTCATTCTTAACAAGTAATGCTTTTTTAATATCGCCACTAATATATCCTTTGAAGATAAATGGACCGGTTCCGATAAGATCAGCTTCTCTATTTGCAGCAATGAGTTTTGCAGGCGAGATCGCTCCGCAAATATTTGCCATTTTGAAAAGGAAGTTATCATCCTTTTGAAGTAATTCAAAAGTTATTTTATTCTTACCTGAAGTTTTTAATCCTTCAATCGTTTTTGACGTTCCGGAGTAGAACTCATTTGCACCTTTAAGATTATCCTTGAACAGAAAACTGAAAGCATGTGGTGCATCACCATCTTGACCTGGAGAACAGGATTTTTCCACAGACTTCACAATGTCTTCCAAAGTGAGTTTTCTGTCTTTTTCAGAGACTAAAAGCTCATGTGGATGAAAAAGAACATTGTCTCTGATGGTAAAAGTATACATCAGGCCGTCATTGCTGATTTCCCAGCCTTTGGCAATTTGTGGAACTATCTTAAGTGTTTTTGGATCTATGGAAATTAGGCCTTCAACAACCTGGCCCAAAACAGTAGCTGTGTAATAATCCGTTACATCGCGGGCAACATGAGTAGAGGGTTCTATTTCTACGGCCATTTTTAAAGAGCCACCAGCATACTCGAACCGTTTCTTGGAATCAGTAGAACAGGAGAATAGAAAATATGCCAAAAGGATAAAAGCCCCGAAAGTCTTCATTGTTGAATAGCAATTCTTTATAGTTACAAGAATACAAAATAAAAATGGAAAATTGTCACTTTGAAACAGGCATCGAATTCTTACCTATAGAATGTTAGGATAATTCCTGGATTTTTAAGACTGTTTGAGGCTTTTCACAAGGCTTAAAAAAAGCTGCTTTTATTTGCTAAATAGAAAAAATGCAGTTAATATTGCGTAGACATTTTGAACCCACTGTTATACTGTAGTTCATGAAAGAATCTTTTATTGTTCTTATTTCTTCACTGATCACCTTCATGAGTTTCGGCTCTCTCTCTATTGAAGGAACATATCAGGGAAAGAACTTGTACGTTCAGAATCCCATGGATGATGAAGGTTTTGGTTATTGTGCAACGAAGGTAACTGTGAATGGTGATATCATGCCTGGCGGAACCAATACTGGTGCTTTTGAAATCGATTTTTCAATTTTCAACATTGCAATTGGTGAACCTGTTTTTATTGTGATCGAACACAATGATGGTTGTAAACCAAAGATTCTGAATCCGGAGGTTCTTTTACCAAGATCAACTTTCAATGTTGTTACAATTGGTGTTACTCCTGCTGGTAAACTAACCTGGACGACAACTGACGAGCAGGGTAAACTTCCTTATGTTATTGAACAGTACCGATGGAACAAGTGGGTAACAGTTGGAGAAGTTCAAGGAAAAGGCACTCCAGGTAAAAATTCATACGAATTCCAAATTACTCCACACTCAGGAGAAAATACAGTAAGGGTTGTTCAGGTTGACCATTCAGGCACAAAAAGAACGTCGAAAGAAGTTAAATTTACTTCAACCCTTCCAGCGGTGGTTAAGAGCCCTGCAAAAGTGAAAGACATCATTAATTTTACTGCTGACGGTAAGGCCGTTGAAACTCGATACGAGATCTACGATGCCTATGGAAACATTGTCAAAAAAGGTGTAGGTTCATCTGTAAATTGTGAAAACCTGTTGAGAGGGGTTTACTACATCAACTTCGACAACGTCAACGAAAAGTTCATCAAGAACTAAATCTCCCATGCTTAGAAAAATTGAGCACTTGGGAATTGCCGTAAAAAGCATTTCCGAGTCATTGCGTTCATTTGAGACCTTATTGGGCACTTCATGTTATAAGATTGAAGAAGTAGAAAGCGAACATGTTAAAACTGCTTTTCTGCAGATAGGGGAGTCGAAAATAGAATTACTGGAAGCTACTGATCCGAGTTCCCCGATCGCAAAATATCTCGAAAAGAAAGGTCCTGGAATACATCACATAGCATTTGATGTGGAGGATATTGAAGCAGAGATCCAACGACTGATGAATGAAGGATTTGAATTGATCCATCAATCGGCTAAAGATGGAGCAGATAATAAGCTGATCGCCTTTTTACATCCACGTTCGACAGAGGGAGTCTTAGTCGAATTGTGTCAGGAAAAAACACTGTAAAGTTCCGCGGAAGAAGTCAAATGATGTGTGCAAAGTCCAATGGATCTTGCGCCATCGATATGCTGGATAGAATCGTCGATAAAAAGAGTTTTTGAAGGATCCAGATCATGATCAGCGCAAACCTTTTGGAAGATATCTTGATCAGGTTTCCGCATTCCCATTTGATACGACAAATAGATCTGATGGAAACTGGATTCCATGGATTGCGAAGTCGATTTTTTCCACTCTCGTCTTACTTTATCCATGTGGATCTCATTCGTATTGCTCAACAAGAAGATGGGAAGTTGAGATTTAAGGTGATCAAGGAGTTCGATTTTTTGGATGGGAACATCAAGAATCATCTCGTTCCAGGCAGCTACGACCTTATTGGGGGTAGTGCCGGAAGGTAAAAAATCAAGAAGCTTATTAATGAAATGCTGACTAGATATCTTACCGGTTTCGTAATCGTCGAATACGCTTGATTGTGAAGCTTGAGTGTACAGTTGCTGAAAGTCGTCTGCTCCTAATAAATGGAACGCGTGTATTGTTCTTTGATAATCAAGGTTGATGATTACTCCTCCCAGATCAAATATGATTGCTTCGTATTTCATTGAGTGCAAAAAAACAAAAAAGGGATGAATCACTTCATCCCTTTACCAAAGAAATCTATTGAATTACTTTTTCTTCAACGTCAAGTTTAGTTCATAGTTTACTACGGACTGAACGTGATCTTCTGATCCCTCTTCAGGTTGCATTCCCGGGAGTTTCAGGTCGTCAAAATCAATGTCGAATTTTCCTTTGAACGAAACGCTGTTTTCAGTTTTATCCATGCTTACAGGGATATCTCTTTTTAATTCTTTACCAAGAATCTTGATCGTTGTGTTCAGGTTACCATCTGCATACCCTGAAACCATCACCTCAACCTTTGGAAAACCTGATGCATTGAAATAGTCAGCATCTTTAAGATGACTTACCAGTTTCACTTTTTTCTCATCCGGTAAATTCTCATCTTCTACTTTGATTGTAGACATATCGATCTCGAAACTTCCTTCCTTAAGCACATCGTTCTCGATCATAATGTTTCCTGAAGTAATATCCACTGATCCTGTGTGGAAATAATCCGGAGTAATACTTCCTCTCCATTTAAGTGATGACTCATCTTTTGAAAGTTCGTAGGTCTCTTGAGTCGTGCATGACGCCAATAAAATGGCCGCAGTAATAATTGATAAAATTTTCATAGTCTTTAATTGTTTGGTACAAATATAAATATACCATGGTAAATAAAACCATGTTAACTAATATTTTTTTTAATATTTTATCTTAGCTTCAGATTTATGCGATTAATAGTAGAAAATATAGGGGTAATTGATACTGAAAAACCATTGGATATTTCACTGGTTCTTGTAAACAATGATTCGAATCCCAAAGCATGGTACGTGGATAATCCAAGATTTGAGCCTGTAATGGCCAATGGTTTTACCGGTTCGGTGGAGCAAGGAGGTTCAGTGAACTTCAGGAATATCTATTTTAACCCTCACGGACACGGAACCCATACGGAATGTGTTGGTCATATAACGAATGAAGTATATTCCGTAAATAGCACCTTGAAGAACTTCTTTTTTCTAGCTCAGGTGATATCCGTTAAGCCGGAGATCAGAACAAATACTGATGATGGAATAAAGGATTCAGTAATAACTCGAAAGGTCTTAGAAGGAATCCATTTTATGGAGAACGCTGAAGCGATTATTATCCGCACATTACCAAATACTGAAGAAAAGAAGACAAAAAATTACTCTAACACCAATCCTGCTTTTCTCGATCTGGATACCATTGAGATTCTTGCACCTGAAAGGATCAAACATCTACTTATCGATACTCCATCTGTCGATCGTGAAAATGACGGCGGGCTCTTGTCATTTCATCATAAGTTTTGGAATACAAAAGGTGAAATTCGTTTTGACCGAACGATTACTGAGCTGGTATATGTAAATAATGAGATCCTGGATGGACTTTATGTGCTTGAATTGCAGATGGCATCTTTTGAAAATGACGCCGCTCCTTCACGCCCAATACTCTATCGAATTGAATCCAAATAAAAAAGGTTGACTTTCATCAACCTTCGTTTAGTAGTAAGTTAATTTTCACTAGTATTAACAACAAACTTCCTTTAAAGTAGTATTTGGAAGTAATTATCTAATGCATTTTTGTTTTAAAAAACAGGTTACTTCTTATGGGTAACTTCGTTACAATTTTTGAATGTTGAGACCATAGAACTGTTATACTCTTAATCAAACTAGAAAATGAAAACTGCCTCTCCAAGCAGTGGGTCTTTCAACAAATCAAAGTCCATAAGAAGATAACCTGGTTTTTTCTCCTTATTTCTACATCAAACATACGCAACAATTCCGACCAAATATTTGCAAATGAATATTCAGGTCATTCAATTGAACAAAAGCCTGTCATGAATTATTTTCGATTAAAGATTCTCCAGGATTTTGAAGAAAACATCTCGTTTTGCGGGACTTAGAGGAACTTCAGAACCATCTCTCATTACTACAGACCCACCATTTCCTTTGTCATATCTGTCCACATAGTCCAAATTGATCAGGTGAGATTGTTGTACTCTTAAAAAATTGTGTCCGGAAAGAAGCGTTTCATACTCTTTCAAGGTTTTTGAAACCAGGATTTTTTTCCCACCGATAAGGAAGAACGAAGTATAATTTCGATCCGCCTCACAACGGATAATATTATCTAACTCTACTACATGCACACTTTCCTGTGTTTTTAACACAAGTCTTCGCTTCATGATTGGATTGATGTTATTTTGAAGGGCTTCGAACTGGATCTCTTCTTTTTTATCATCAACTGCCCTGATCGCATTTTCAACTGCAGCCTTCAGTTCTGTTTGATCGATCGGCTTAAGGATGTAATCAAGCGCACTGAATTTAATAGCTTTGATCGCGAATTCCTCGTGAGCAGTAATAAATATGAGTTCAAAGTTCTTTTCTTTTAACCCTTTCAAGAGGTCAAAGCCAGTTCCATCCGGCATTTGAATGTCAAGGAAGACAATATCCGGATCGTAAGCTTTAATTGATTCAATGCCCGAAGAGACATTATTTCCTCCAGGGATTGCTTCGATTTCAAGACCAAAAGAATTAATCATTTTAACGATTAGTTCTTTTGTACGGTTCTCATCATCAATTACTAAGGCCTTTTTCATGTGGTCAATTGAGAGATTCAGTTCTGTAAGGTAGCGAAATTAAAACTTTTGTTCCGGTTTGCAAGGATTTGTTATAATCTTCTATTTCCATGCGTCCTTCTGTTTTGTATTTTTTATTGAGATTATCAATACGTTCCTTTGTTATTTTCATTGCCATACTCTTGTGAGCCTTACTCTTCTTGTTTTTCTCGGAACCCTTTCTACCAACACCATTGTCAATGATATTGATGGAAAGCATCTCATCCCTTTTTTCGAAACTCACGTGAATGAAGCCTCCTTCCACATTGTGCAGCTGTCCGTGCTCGATGGCATTTTCAATAAATGGTTGAGTGATCATTGGCGGAATCACGGCATTCTCGAATAATAATTCTTCTGAGCAGTCGATAGAATATTCAAATCGTTCTTCAAATCTTAGCTTCTGTGTTTCAAGGTATTTTTGAAGGATTTCTACTTCTGTTTCTAAGGAGATAAATTCTTTGGAAGAATTTTCAAGGATCAGTCGCATCAATCTGGAAAAGTTCACAAGGAACTTTGAAGAATTCTCGGTATCATTTTCATAAATGTAGCTCTGAATAACCGACATTGCATTGAAGACGAAATGCGGGTTCATTTGTGCGCGTAACAACGTTTGAGACATTTCGGCCTCCCGCTGCTGTTGTTTGATAACAGTCTGATTCCATCTAAAAAAGACAATAACTCCTGCAAGAACTATGATAATTAGAAAGGCAATGATGATGTACATCTGGAAATTGGATCTCAATTGTGCATTTTCAAGTTGCGTTGCAGTAAGTGCCTTTTCCTGCCTTTGTCTTTCAATAGAGTCCGACTGAAGAATAATGAGACGTTCTCTCTGTTCTGAGCGATACAATTCATTCAGCTCGGCAATTTTCGTAGCTGCCTGTAGTGTACTGTTACTATCTGTGTAGTTCGTATACAACTCCAGATATTTCATTGCTTCTTTGGTTTTACCGATATCCTTGTAAACGCTTGACATCACCCTATATGTATTATAGATCTGATTTCTCGAACCAAAGAGCTTACGGATCTCAATGGATCGCTCGAGATAGTTCAATGCGTTTGCATATTTCTTTTGCTTTTGAAATACTGTACCAACATTATGATAGACACCGGCAATCATTTCCTTGTTTCCTGTAGATTCATAATAAACCAGTGCCTGATTCAAATTTATGGAAGCAAGGTTGTAATCCTTTCTTTCTCGATGGATCATCCCGAGTATGTTATGCGCTTCACCCTGACCGTTATAATCATTAATTAGGGAAAGAAGATCAATCGCCTTTTCAGTGGTTGAGATTGCCTTTTTGAAATCTTTTTTCTCAAAATATACGTATCCGAGATTCGACAGGGCAAGTCCCATTTGACGGTTGTCGAAGACCTTAGAGGCAAACAAGTAAGATTGCTCAAAAAAGTCTTTTGCAGCATCGAGATTAAAGATGGCACGTTGCGAAACCCCTAATTCACGATTATATCTGGCCAATCGCACGAGGTCATTTACTTCTCTTGCCAATTGCTCGCTGATCATGTTTTTCGAAACACTTATTTCCAGCTGCCCGAAATACGCATAAATCTGTGCCTGAGTATTAAAACTTTCTGCAAGTATCCCCTTATTTGAAGTCCTTCTTGCATATTGAATAGCCTGATCTGTGTAAAACAGTGCAGAGTCTTTATTATTCTGAAGCATAAAGTTCAGCGCAATATAATTTTCAGCTTCAGCGATCTTTGCATTACTTCTTTTCTTCTTTGCAATCCGCAACGCATATTTCAAATAAAAATCGGCAGTTTCAAACTCCAGTAAACTACTATGGTAATAACCTAAATGACGATAGATCTTAAACGTCACCTGCTCAGAACCAAGTTTATTCAGAAACTGCTGACAACCCAGAATATCTCTGAAATATTCCTCTTGCCTACCCATCAATTCGTTGATCTCAGCGCTAAACATTAAGGAGCTGTATCTGATTGAATCTCCATAGGATCGACTCTTGGTCAATAAAATATCTTTCAGGGAA
>CALCCB010000091.1 GCA_937899625.1 uncultured Bacteroidota bacterium | reverse complement strand
GGTGGTCCATCTGCCAATATGTACAAAATGAAGGGGAAGGATGAAGAGATCTGTGCAAGGTGCTCTTCGCCAAGTTGCATACATCCTGTGATCTGTTCCAACCTGGATACTTCTCACAAACCTATGACCGAGCTGTATCGAAAGATCGATTCGAATCCATTGGTAAAAAAAGCATTTATTGGCTCAGGTATTCGCTATGACCTATTGGTTGATGATTTCAATAAAAACAATGAAGATGGCAATCATGACGAGTATATCGAACAGGTGATCACCCGACATGTCAGTGGTAGACTCAAAGTTGCACCTGAACATACTTCGGATACTACATTGAGGGTCATGAGAAAGCCCTCCTTTAAATACTTCCACAAGTTCAAGGAGAAATATGATAAGATCTCCAAGAAACATGGCTTGAAACAGCAATTGATCCCCTATTTCATCTCGTCGCACCCGGGATGTGAAGAAGAGGACATGGCAAATCTTGCCGCTGAAACAAAGGACATGGGCTTTCAGCTTGAACAGGTGCAGGATTTTACTCCAACACCAATGACCGTTGCTGAGGTGATCTATTATACCGGCGTTCACCCATACACTCTGAAACCGATCAAAACAGTAAAAACAAGACAGGAAAAACTGGATCAAAATCGATTCTTCTTTTGGTATAAACGAGAAAATCAGGATTGGATCCGAAAAAAATTAACTAAGGCCAAGCGTCCTGACTTAATCGATAAACTACTGGGGGATCAAGGTAAAAAACAAGAGAAAAAAGTGCCTAAATGGCTCGAAGAGAGAAGGAAGAAAGGATAATTTACTTGCCTTGTGTTCATCTGTATCGTACCTTTGAACCTCTATATTTCATCAATATGAAACCTATTCTATTTGCCGTTTTGCTTTTTTCGGGGTCGGTAATGGCCCAGATCACAAATTTTGGTGATTACACTTCAACGTATACTTTTGTGCCTGATGGCTTGCTGGAGGCATTAGCCTATACCAATACCAGAATGCAAGTTCTTGATCCCAATGAACCAGGTTCTTGTACAGGTATGCCAAAGGCATATGGTATTCTTGGACTATTCGATGATAACACCCCTTATTTCAGACAAAACGGAAAGTTGATCGCGGAGCTTTCTGGTATTTCTATTCAGGAGCAAAAGAATAATCCATATATGGAAGTACAGGCATATGCTATGGCATTTCAACAGTTAATGGACCTGGCAGGCGCCACCAGTGCTGAAGATGAGCTAAAAGTATATCAGGTCTTAAAACAACTGAGTGAAATTCCGGATGAAGGAGCTGTAAATCAATTTGCAAGAGATGCTCAGATCTATGAGATCCTTAGGTTCATGAATAGCTCAGAACATTCTGCAACCTACAATTTCACTAATCAACAATTTGATCTTTCCCATATTTTCGGGGCAGAGAATTTATCTATCCTATCGTCTAAGAAGACTTTCATCGGAGAAGGTGAAGTTTTGAATGAGAAGGGAAAACCTTACAAACCAAATGCGTCCGTGAAATCTACCCAGTATGCACCGGCGATCTGGAATCCGGCTGCTACATGTAATTTCAGTTCAAGAAATGGTGTTGCAATTTCAGCAATTACAATCCACACCGTTCAAGGAACTTACGCTGGATGTATCTCATGGTTTCAGAACTGTAACGCTTCGGTTTCTGCTCATTATGTGATCCGAAGCTCAGATGGACAGGTCACTCAAATGGTAGATGAAGCAAATAAAGCGTGGCATGTTGGGTCTGAGAATCCTTATACTATTGGATACGAACATGAAGGGTACGTAAATAACGCTTCATGGTATACACAGGCCATGTATAATTCATCAGCTGACCTGAGCAGAGACATCATTAACAGTGGTTATGGCATTCCCTCTTTGCGAACTTA
>CALCCB010000090.1 GCA_937899625.1 uncultured Bacteroidota bacterium | reverse complement strand
GCAGCAGGAACATATACGGTAACGGTAACGGATGCCAACGGCTGTACAACAACAGCCAGTGTAACGATCACCGAGCCGTCTCAATTTGAAGCTTCAATAACAGCAAATAGTTCGACAACATTTTGTGAAGGTGATAGCGTGATACTTACAGCAAGTGCTGGAACAAGTTGGGTGTGGAACACAGGGGAAACAAATCAGTCAATTACAGTTTCAACAAGTGGATCTTATTTTGTAACCGTAACGAATTCAAATGGATGCCAGGCTACATCCTCAATAACCGAAGTGGTTGTTAATAGCTTTGTGATTCCTGTGATATCCGCGAATGGGCCAACCACATTCTGTGAAGGTGGCCAGGTTACTCTATTCACTGGAGCGGCTCAGAGTTATTTGTGGTCGAATGGCTCACAAGATCCTAGTATTCTTGTTACTGAACCTGGCGATTACAGCGTTACAGTGATATATGATAATGGATGTCAGGCAACATCCAATATTACAACTGTAACTGTAAATCCATATCCAGTACTTAATGTAATTGGGAATATGGAAGTTTGTCAGGATGGTTCAACAATACTTACTGTTACTGGCGCAGACACATATATTTGGTCTCCAGCAGAAATTCTCAATACTACAACAGGAAATACAGTCACAGTTTCACCAACAGCTAATCCAGGAGACCCTACAATTGTTTCAGTTACAGGTTATTTAAATGGTTGTGAAGCCCTTACGGATGCTTATATAACAGTTATTGAGCAAACACCTGTAAGTGTTACTATAGCAGCTAGTGATCAAAGTATTGTAGTTGGTGAAACGGTTACATTTACATCTTCTTTAGTAAATGGGGGAACTTCTCCTAGTTATCAATGGTATTTAAATGGAACCGCAATTTCCGGAGCGACCGGTGCATCCTACACGAGCAGTGAACTCCAAAATGGAGATAGTGTTTGGTTGATAATTACTTCAAATTCTAATGCACCGTGTCTAATAAATAATCCAGCAACTTCCAATACAATAATAATGGAGGTTATTGACTGTCAGATAGGAGAAATTCAAGGAGAACAAATACTTTGTGGATATTCACAAGCAAGTTTTACTGTTGAAATTCCAAATTGTGTAAATAGTTATTATTGGGTTTTACCATCAGGAATGACCATTATTGATGAAGATACTAATATACCTGGACTTGTAACAATTGATGTTATTATAGACCAGCTTGATTTTATTTCAGGTCAAATTGTATTTACCGCTAACTATAATGGAGGAAGTGATATTGCTACGCTCGATGTTACTCAAATACCATTTACTCCAGAATTTCTAACAACTAGTTCTTGTGGTTTACCGAATACGACGGTTACATTCGAGGTAATCAATGTGCCGGGGGTAGATTCTTACACTTGGACGCCTCCACCAATGGCTACAATTCTTTATGGGCAATTAACTGATTCAGTAAGAGTGAAATTCGCTAGTCAGTTCAATAGTGGTAGCTTATCCGTAGTCGCGACTAATTTATGCGGTTCAAGTCCAGCAGCTGAATTCTTTATATTAGCTCCACCAGCTCAACCATCTGTGATTATTGGATCTTCAACTGCCTGTACAGCAGTTCCTTCTCAATTATATCGAGTTGATTCTGTTGCTAATGCGACGTATTATATTTGGGGAATGCCGTCCGGAGCAACAATAATTTCTACTCCAGTAACCAACGATTCGATTTACGTAATGTTCCAGAACTTCACGAGTGGAGTGATGTCTGTGAAAGCTGCTAATGAGTGTGGAAGCTCAACAATGCGCTATCTAACAATTTCATCGCCATCCTTAGCTGCTGCAACTAGTATCACAGGACCACAATCAGTATGTTCATACGTTGGAACAGGTCAAACAATTTCCTACACAACTCCTACAGTGGGTGGAATCACTAATTATATTTGGAGCATTCCGGCGGGTGCAACAATAGTCAGTGGTTCGGGTACTAATACAATTGGTGTGCAATTTAGTCCTGGTTTTTCAGGTGGTGCGATAAGTGTTGTTTTAAGCAATGGATGCAGCTTAAGTCAGTCAACAACTCTTCAATTAGTTGGTTCTTCAGGAGGTTCTCCACAATCAATCGCGATCAACGGACCATTAAGTGTTTGCTCGTTTGTTGGTTCTGGTGTGGCAAACTATAGTGTTAATCCACCAGTGGGAGCGAACACGTATACTTGGACAGTTCCTGCAGGTGCTACGATAGTAAGTGGACAAAATACATCTAGTATTGCTGTATCATTTAGCGGCGGTTTCAGCTCAGGTACACTTTCACTTTCGTTATCAACTTTCTGCGGAAATAGTTATCAACAGAGTATTTCATTAACCACTGCACCTTCGTCTTCTGGGCCGATTGCTGGACCAACATGCATAACAACAGGAATATCGTATACATATTCCATCAGTGCAGTAAATGGTGCAACTTTATATACATGGACTGTTCCAACTAATGCAACGATAATTAGCGGTCAAGGCACGACTTCACTTACAGTTCAATACAATTCTTCATTTACAGGAGGGACACTTTCAGTTCAACCATCAAATACTTGTGGCGTTGGAGGATCATCTAATCTGGCTATTGGTCTTTCTCCAGTGCTTCCAGGTGATATTTTTGGTCCGCTTACGGCGTGTGTAGGGGATATACTGACATACTATGTTAACGCGGTTCCTGGAGCTACTTCTTACATCTGGGGGCTACCTGTTGGAATGTCATTTGTTCCTAATTCAAGTCAAAGTGGTTCTTCTATTCAGGTGGTAGTGGATGCTGCTTTCATTTCAGGAGTAATTTCAGTTAAATCAGTTACGGGATGCGGCAGTAGTACCATGGTCTACACTGATGTTATATCGAATAATGGTTGTCCACCACAGATGGTATTATCAAATACTGATATTACACATACATCAAACGAATTATACAGTCTCATTGAAAAAGCGTATATTTCGGAGGTTTTAGCTGGTAACGTTCAATTTATTTTTGAAAATAACATCGAGATTGAATTAATTGAAATAATTATCGACGATGAAAGTGGTAATCATGTTTATCGAGATGTATTACCAACGAAGAGTGGATTTAATTCGTTCATAATTAATATAGAATATCTTGAGCCAGGAAATTATCTATTTAATGTAAATGATGAGTATCAAAGAGAATTACTACGTAAAAAGATCCAAGTCGAAAGTCAATAATTGGGGTATCTTATTTCTATTACTCTTTATTTTCTTTATTCCACATTTTGGCTGCTCTCAAACGCAATTGATTAATCCTAATTCTGAAGGTGGTTTTGAACTTGGAGCAAGCATCGCGGTTAATGGATGGACTTCTGTTCAGGCATCTACAAATACTTGGAGAGCTTCAGCTGTTCCTGGTTCGTTTTCAGGTGCGAATGCAGCATTTATTTCTGCTACCTCAGGTGCGGATTATGTTTATAATACGGGCGCTTTTCAAACTTCACATTTTTATCGTGACATTGCAGTTCCTGCGGGTGAAAATTTAATCAATCTAACATTCCAATATAAAAACCCAGGAGAGAATCTTTTTGATCGTTTATTAGTTTACACTGCTCCTACTTCTGTTTTTCCAGTTGCTAATGAGCCACAGTCAAGTTTGACCGATATTTTAGGAGCAACACTAGTTTATACTGATCCTGCTAACATTTTTGATTACACGCAAGTTTCAATTTATTTACCTCAAGCCCTTGCAGGAACAACGTTCCGGTTAATATTTACTTGGCAAAATGACAATAATAGTGGGGCAGGTGTTCCTGTTGCAATTGATAATATTGGCTTAACATCTGAAGCATCTAATTTTGGTCAACCTTTAAATGGAGCCTATACTATAAATAACTTGCTTCCAACTTCGCCCGCAATTCCAATTGCAGGATCTAATTTCAATAACTTCAGCGAAGCAATAAGCTATTTAAATACATATGGGATCTCTGGAAATGTAAGATTTGATGTTAGTGCAGGTCAGACTTTTAACCACGGCCCTTTGACCATTACTCAGTCCGGTACAATTGCCGATACAATTGGATTCATTCGAAATGGATCAGGTGTCAATCCGTTAATTGTATTTTCTGGTGGAACTACAACAACAGATGCGGCTATTACCTTAAATGGAGTTGACTACATCTCAATCGACGGAATTGACATACAAACGATAGCTAATCCGGGTACGTCGGCCGAAAATATTGAGTATGCAATTCGATTGAATAATGTTAGTGCATCAAATGGGTCACAATTTAATACTATTCGAAACCTTGAAATCACCCATAATCAACTTTTCACCCAGAACATTTCTATTTTGCAGACGACAGCAATGGCACCAACGTCACTGTCTGGAACTAACAGCAATAATACCTATGAAAATATTACCATTAATAGTGCTTTAAATGGTATTCGAATCAATTCAAGTGCAACGAATCGTGATGAGTCAGTGACTATCAAGAATTGTCAGCTAGGAACAAGCGGACCAAACGCTCTTGGTGGTGCAGGAGCAACTTACGGTATATACTATGCCAATGCAAGGGATATTATTATTCAAGGTAACACCATCACCAACTTAACAAACACAGGAGGAAGTGTTTTAGATGGAATTTATATTAGCAATGCATTGGGTTTTTCGGAGATAAGTGGAAATACAGTTCGTGGATTGAGGTGTTCCTCAACCACCGCGGCCTGTGTTATTTCAGGGATAAAATGTGTTGTTGCAAGTGGTGGTTCAGTAAATGTATTTAATAATTTTGTGAGTGATTTAAGCACTGCATTGACAACTGTAACAGGGACCATTATCCTCAAAGGTCTAAGCATTCAACCGCTCACTGCTGTACCTGCTACAAGTATATTGAATGTTGATTTCAACAATGTAAGTATTGATGGAACTTCATGTTCTAATGTTTCCAGTGCTTGTTTGGAAGTAATACAAACAGGACCAACAGTTAATATAAGAAACAATGTTTTGGCAAATTTTACAACCGGACAATCCGGCACCCCTTTTCATTACGGATTAGTTGTGCCCAATCTAACCGTTGCAGCAACGGCATCAATATCTAATTTTAATGATATTTATTTATCAGATATGGTCAATGGAGCCCTTGTTAGAAAAACTTCGGCAACCGCTACCAACTATTCTACTTTAACGCTTTGGAATACAGCATCAGGTAATGATGCCTCCTCGATCAGCCAAAACCCTGAATTTACAAATAGCATTAGCGATCTACACGTGCTCTCTTCTTCTTTAGATGGGACTGGTTCAATGACGGGTATCACTTGGGTTACAAATGATATCGATGGGCAATCAAGGGAGGCTATTCCTGATATTGGTGCAGATGAATTCTCTTTAATCAGCAATGATATTGCATTCACTTCTTTTCTCTCCCCGGTTTTCGATGATTGCTTCACTGATCAGGAAGTTGTAAATATTCGAATTCGAAATATGGCTTACCTTCCGCATGATTTCATTCTTAAACCATTAAACGTTCAGCTTACAGTTAGTGGACCAATACCAGCAACACTGGATTATTCACTTGTCGATAACAACCTTAACGGTGGAGCACCACTTGGGTCTTTAGAGTACTTGGATATTCAAATAGGAAATATCGATATGAGCTCCTATGGTACTTATACGATCAGTTGTCAATTGACATTAGCAGCTGATCAAAATGTCAATAACAATCTTTCGGCTGACCTTGTCCTTGATAACGATTTGCCTGCTGTTTTACCAATTCAAGTTCCATTCATTGATTATATTGGTAATAATCTTTCATTGACATATGACGGTTGGGATGAATCAGTTACTTTACAACCAATTTCAGGTAGCTCATTTTGGACAGCATCCACTAATTTAGGATCTGCAGGAAATGTAACCGCGTCTTATAATTATAATGCAGGTAATAATATTTCTTATATACTAGGTCCTAAACTTACAGCATCATTTAACACATTTATTTCTTTTGATCTCGCTTTAACAGAGTCATCTTCAATAATAGGGAATGGTGCCTTTGATTCTGATGACCGCTTCTCTTTGCTTATTTCAACGGATTGTGGATTTAACTTCAATGAAGTTTTAACTTTTGAATCTGGCGATTTGATTGGTAACGAGCTTACAAATTTTGAATTTTTTCTAGGAAATTATGAATCACAAGATATAATTATTGCTTTCATGGCTGATGACGGTGTAGTCAATGGATCAGCGTTTAATTTGCACCTAGACAATATCAACATATTTAACTCAACTCAGGAAAAGATAGCAGTTCTTGAATTAGTTTCCCCTACTCAAACTTCATGTTTCAGTGATCAAGAGCAGATTCAAGTTCTGATTCGAAATACAGGATTTGTACCGCTTGATTTCTCATTACTTCCCATGCAGTTGACCGCCCAAATTATTGGGCCTTCAAATTCCACGATTAGTCAATCTATCAATTCTGGGACTTTAGGTATTGGAGCAGAGTCTGTTTACTCATTTTCTCAAACGATTGATATGGCGCCAGCGGGTGCTTACGAATTTAAAATAAACGCATCTATTAGCCCATTGAATGAATTGTTTGAGGATAGTTTGATTACATGGCTATATAGTCAAAACCCTTCTCCGATTTTAGTTTATGAAGATACCGCCTGTCTTTCAACAAGTGTGAATTTTAGTGTTATTGACGTTGTTCATGGTATTACTTCAAACCTTTTACCTACTTTTCAATATGAGGCATTACCGGTTGCACTGCCTGATGGGAATAGTTCTGGAATTGATATACCTATTGTCGTTAGTGGGTCGGGAGGTTTTGCAGCACAATTGGTCTCAGTAAGGATCGATTCTGTTGTGCATCAAAATTTAACTCAGCTTCGTTTTGAGCTTTTTGCTCCAGATGGAAGTTCAATAATACTTACGGAAAATAATCAGGGTTCTGGTCCAGGGTTCTATAACACGGCATTTTCTATGTCAGCAACTGAGTATTTAAACAGCGCTCCATTTCCATTTACAGGAACGTTTATTCCTCAAGAATCGTTTAACTCTTTAACAGGATCTGCCAACGGGACGTGGTATTTGCGAGTTACAGATGAGGCAATTGGAGCCACTGGTGTTTTGTATGGGTGGAGTCTCACACTTTTTGAAGGTAACAGCATTGTTGATTTTAATTGGACTTCAGGCAACACGATTCAAAATGCTACTGTTGATGAAGCAAATGTGCTACTAGAGAATAACTCTTATGTTACCTATACAGTGACTGACGCGATGGGTTGCTTAGCCTCAGACTCTGCACAGATTGTATTCCCAACGTTTATTGATAACCCTGAATTAATAAGTCCTCTGTGTTATGGAGATACGAATGGTCAGGTGCTTTCCAATATCAATGGTGGATTTGGTGACTTGACCTACAGTTGGTCAACTGGAAGTGCAGATACTTTTATTGATCAATTAGCTGAAGGGGTATACACACTTGATGTTACAGATGCTTATGGTTGTTCTGAACAATTTACATACACATTAACTCAACCTGACTTATTAGTGGTGACTGGAAATGCTACTGATATCACCTGTGTTGGTTGTTCTTCTGAAATCACAATCTCCGCTGTTGGTGGTACTCCACCTTATAATGGAATTGGTGTCTTCAATCAGACATCACAAGGTGTTTACCCTTATTCTGTGGTTGATGCAAATGGTTGTGTTTCGACTGTTGAGGTAACAGTAAATGATATCAGTAATATCTCTGAAATCAGTGGTGTGGATTTAACTATCTATCCTAACCCATTCCGAGAAGAATTTGCTGTGGATTTGGATTTATCCTTGCTACAGGAAATTCGAATTTTTGATTCACAGGGAAGAGATGTTCATTTTGAGATTTTTCCTTATGACGGGAAATTCAATGTTTTAGTTGATGGATTGAGCCCAGGTGTGTATTACCTGGAAATATCGCTGTCGAATTCTTCAAGAGCCTTGGTAAGGATGGTAAGTTTGTAAATTTCTACCTTAAAATCTTAATAAGATATTGAATAAAGAAGATCCGCGATAATGCGGATTTTTTTTGTTTTCACCCCCTAAGTACGTATAACTACGTAAACGAGAATCACGTTAACTACGTGAATTATAAATCAACAGGATCAGAAAGTAATAGATAGATGTATAGTGTCTTCATCTTTGTCTCAGGAAACGATAAAAACACTAACAAAATGAAAACAACAAAGACAACAGCATTAAAGATCACTGCACTGGTATTTGCAATGGCAATGGTAAGTGGATCTATTTTCGGACAGAGCGGTTCGGTATGGGTAAAGATGCCAACAGCTTCGTCAATGTCTATTACAGGAACAGGAGATTTATTGATTACATCATCTGATGTGTTAAATACATTGATTGATACATACAATGTTCAGTCGATCGAGAAAGCATTTCCATCATCACGTAATTTGAATTTACAGCAAGTATATGAGCTTAGCTGTTTTTGTGATGAGCACGATCTATTGCAAGCTGTTGCTCAAGAGAAGAGTTTATTTGTTTCACCGGAGTTAGGCCCGAAGTATGAGGCTCTTTATACACCGAATGATTATTCATTGTCTACGTCGAATGATTATGCATTGAATTTGATCCAGGCACAGGATGCATGGAACATTACAATGGGATCTTCATCAGTTGTTGTTGGAGTTACAGATACGAATTTCGATCCTACACATGAGGAGCTACAAGGGAAGTATACGTACATGACATCAGGTCTTACAAATAGTAATATAGCACACGGTACATCTGTAGCGATTACAATTGCAGGAGGTACAGACAATTCATTGGGTAAGAGTTCAATCGGATACAACACACAGATGCAGCTTAGAGGGATGACCTACAACGAGATTCTTGCTGCAAGTTATGCTGGTGCGAAGATCATCAATGCAAGCTGGGTTTCAGGTTGTTCATTCAGTCAGTATGCACAGGACGTAATTACAGAGGCATATAATAACGGATCCCTAATTGTAGCATCAGCAGGAAATGGAACGACATGTGGAGGAGCATCAAACCTTGCATACCCTGCAGCGTATGATCACGTACTTTCAGTAACATCAGTTGGTCCACAGGACAATCACGAGCGTTTTCCTGGAAATTCATTGATCACTCACCAGCACAACACAGCTGTAGATATCTGTGCACCTGGATATGACGTAGCAATTACGATTGCATCTGGAAACTACACAACAGGTACAGGAAGTTCATATGCATCAGCTTATGTTTCAGGAACAGCAGCATTGATCTTATCCGTAAATCCATGTCTTACACCAGACAATATTATGAATATTCTTAAGGGATCTGCGGACAATATTTATGCATTGAACCCTTCATATGCAGGATTACTTGGTTCAGGACGTTTGAATGCGAAGTCAGCAGTAGAACAAGCATTGGCTTTCGGTACTCTTACAGTTGAGTCTACAGTACTTACGCATTGCGAAACTACAGAGCAGACAGTTGTATTGAATGCAGTATCAGGAGATGGCCCATTCACGGCAGTATGGTCAACGGGAGCAGAAGGGATGGAGTTTACAGCAGTTGAGCCAGGAGTATACAATTATGTAGTAACAGATGCTAATGGATGTATCCGCACTGGAGAAGTAGTTGTTGATTCGATCACACTACTTTCATTTGAAGCAGAACTTACACATGTACAGTGTAACGGACAATCAAACGGAGCAATTGACTTGACTGTAACAGGAGGTAGTGCACCATATACATACAGCTGGGACAATGGAGCAGTTACAGAAGATCTTACAGATCTAGTGGCAGGTGTTTATCGTGTTCTTATTACGGATGCATCAGGATGTTCAGTAAATGGAAACTTCCAGATCTTAGAGTCAGGCGTACTTGTTGCAACAGCTACTGGAGTAGATGCAGTTACAGTTGGAACAGGATCAGTTGATGCAGAAGTTGAAGGTGGTGTAGCACCATACAGCTACAGCTGGAACAACGGAGCAATTACAGAAGATATCTTTGGATTAAACGGAGGAGTTTACACATTGGAGGTAGTTGATGCAAACGGATGTACAGCAATAGTAAGTGTTGAGTTGGACGATCCATCATTAGCACACGTTGACGGTCATACAACACCTGGTACAACAGGATCAGATGATCAGGCGACAAACACAGCAGGTATCGAAGAGGGGAGTGTAGATGTTGAGATGTCAGTATATCCGAACCCAGCTACAGATTACATTCAGGTGATGAATGGTACAGATGCTGAAGTAATTGTAGTGATCATGGATCAGAATGGACGAATGGTATCCCAGCTAACATCAAACAAAGGAACACAGACAATAGATGTGACAGCGTATGCATCAGGAACATACTTCGTGAGAGGAATTTCAAATGGTCAGCAGGTGTTCGCAGAGAAAGTAATTAAGTTTTAAAAAAGCGTTAGTTTTCATAAATAGAGTAGTTTCTAGTTTCCTAAAGAAGATCCGCGATAGTGCGGATTTTTTTTTGTCTTGACTTTCTGTTGACCATTTAAATTCATTTTTCAAATGATCAAAATAGCAAAGCTTGTGAATGTTATTCCTGTTATGGGAAAAATAGGGTTTATATTTCCTAATACGGGAAAAATAGAAGAAGATAACAAATCAATTCTTTCCATTGAAAGGATATAAGTAACTGAAAAACAATAATATATGTAAAAAATAAAATTGTTTGGCACAAGATTTAGTCTAGAGAATTGACCAAATATTTCGTGCTATGCTAAGAAACTTGACTGCTCTGATTGCCCTCACGTGTGTTTCATATTCTTTGAACGCGTCATTTGTATTGTTCGATAATTTTGAGAACGAGAATAATTATGTATTTCTCGAGATGAGGAATGGAGTGCTATCCAGCCATAAACCAATGTCAGGTAGTAGACATCTTTCCGTTGAAAGAAATGCTTTTTCATTAACTGTACCAGTTTCTTTATTCAGCAATTCATACTCGAAAGTTCTTGTAAGTTGTTTTTTAGATCCTCGCGGAAAAGAGACTTCATTGGAATTTGTTTCAGGTTCATACACAACTACCGTTGAGATCAATGAACAAATTTTTGGTTATCGTCAGGTTGTTGCCGAATTACCAATCCAAAATTTTACCAACTCGGCTATTCAAATTCGTTCAACCGAAGGAGTTGGAACTTTTAACCTGGATGATCTTCAAATCACCGGCCTTCAGGCAGTGCCTTGTGGACGACCAGAGCCCACGCAGATCATCGCAAATTATAAAGGAGAAACAAAAGACTTGATTAAATCAATGCAGATGGAAGGGAATAAAATTGAAAATACAGATGTAGTAGCTGCGGATGGATATTTTATGATTTGTGAAGCCAAGACACTCGTACATACACCTTTTTCGATAGATCTCATTCCTGAGGATGAAAACTTTACATATGCATACGCCGTATGGGCTGATACTGATAGAGATGGTTTTTTTTCAACGGAAGAACGTATTCACTATTCTACTGATCAAGGCCCAGTTCATATTCCAATGGACTTGAATCAAATAGAGGATGGCAAGCTCGCTGTAAGAATCAGAATGCTTGATCCTCGATCCAACGATATGAATGATGCCTATTCGGGAAATACGTGGGGCCAGACCATTGATTTATTTGTAGGACTGGAGAATAAATCGGAAGCAACTCCTTGCCGTTGTTCCGATCCTGAATATTACATGGATCTATCCGGAAAAATCCTAACCGATTTGGTTGATGTTCCTACTGGAATGTATTTCAAAGTAAGTAAAGAGTGCACAGAAAAGACGATGGTCGTGCGTTAATAGTGGAAAAAAATTCCCAATACGGGAAAATTCCATTTTTGCCACAGGTGTAAATAACTGATTTTCAAAATAAATAATAAAACTGAACGATTTTTGAACTAAAAAATCCAGAATGAACCGATTGCTACTACTAATATTGCTAACTCCGTTTGTACTTTTTGCTCAGAAAAGCAAAGTGAAGTATTCCGTTTCTTCGGAAGGGTTGAAGTATGCAATTACGTTCAAGGTTAAGAAAGGGGTAGCTGTCAACAAAGGAGACATGGTTCGTGTGGTATACCGATCATTTGTGAATGACACTGTTGAGATTGCAAAATCGGAGAACCGAGAAG
Organism: uncultured Bacteroidota bacterium; assembly: GCA_937899625.1. Taxonomy (GTDB): domain Bacteria; phylum Bacteroidota; class Bacteroidia; order Flavobacteriales_D; family Crocinitomicaceae; genus M0103. Next base: position 1,871 of record CALCCB010000090.1, on the reverse strand, counting down.
CGCCTTATGAGTTCATTGCAGGCAACGGAGACGTCCTGAAAGGTTTGGATCTGGCTGTTCAGTTGATGAAAGTAGGTGAGAAAGCCACTGTGATCATTCCTGCTGCGTTGGCGTATGGTTCAAAGAAATTTGGTAAAGTGCCCGAGAATGCTACGATCCGCATGGAGCTTGAGTTACTGGGCACTTATCCTGCTTTTTACTCGGTGGACTACAACCAATTACAGCGCACGACTTCTGGACTAGAGTATGTCTTCGTAAAACAGAACGCCAATGCAGAAGCACTGAAAAAAGGAAATTATGTAGCGATCCGTTACACAGGTTACTACTTCACGAAAGACGGTAAGAAAAAGATCTTTGATTCTTCCATGAAAAATGGTTCTACCTCGCTGATCCAATTTGGAGTGAACAAGTTCATCAAAGGTCTGGATGAAGGTCTTTCATTGATGAAAGAAGGAGACTCCGCAACCTTTATCATTCCCCCAGCGTTGGGCTATGGTGCTAAAGACAACCAATTGGTTCCGGCGAACAGCACACTTGGCTTTGATGTGTATGTTCAGCGACAGATCGATCCGTTCTTTGATGAAGCGAAGATCACCTATACACAGGATCCTTCTGGTTTTTCGTATTGTTTTGTAAAGAACGAAGAAGGCACGAACGCGCAGCTCAACGACAATGTTTATGTAAACCTTGTAGGCTACTACTTGCTAGCAAATGGCGCGAAATACATCTTCGAGTCTACCTATGAAAAAGGGGAGCCGCAGCATTTTCGTTTGGGCAAAGGCATTGAGAACCCTGCTTGGCTGAAGCTCCTGACGCAAAGCTCAGTTGGCGATCAGGTGATCATGGCGATCCCTCCGGAAAATGCACGTATGGAGCTAAAAAAATTAATTCCGGAAAACGTAACCGTTTTCTTCGAATACACGCTAGAGATGATCAAAGAACCCTCTTTTCTGAAGGGAGAGCCGGTGAGAAAAGCAACCACGGCATCCAATGTAGAAATGAATTTCATGGTAGAAGGAACTGGTTTAAAGATCGATACGAATACAGTGGTTTTTATGCATTATACGGGGTATACAGTTGATTCGGTGGGTGCTAAGCACGTGTTTGACAGCTCATTTGATACAGGGAAACCATTCCCAGCCGAGCCTGGAAAAGGAAAAGTGATCAAGGGATGGGAAGAAGCCATGCTTGAAATGAAGGAAGGTGATCAGGTGAATGTGATCATCCCCAGTGAAGCCGGGTATGGTAAACGCGGTGTTCCTCCATTAATACAACAAGACGAAACATTGTATTTTGATCTTTATGCTTTGAAAGTCGTTCAAAAAGAGCTTATTCAAAATCAGACAAATGGTAATGAGTGATATGAGGAAAGGAAATTATTTAGTATTGTTATTGTTATTCTGTGTTACTTTGTTGCATGCTCAGGAACCTAATTTTGATCCCTTTAAGGATACGGTGCCTCGTGGTGTTAGTGTTTCTCCGCCAACCATACGATTTACACTCAAGCCTGGTGCATCGCAAAGCAAACAGATCAAGATCTCTAATGACACGGATGTGGAGCGTACCTTTCAGGTCAAGGTCCAGGATTATCTCGCTGCAGACATGAATCGTGCGGCGGAAAATTCAGTAGTACCTGAAGATTATAAATACGGTTTGAAGAAATGGTTATACGTCACACCTTCGGTCATTACAGTTCCTCCCGGACAAAAGGCAAGCATTAACGTCTTACTGGATGTGCCGCCCGGAGATGAATTTGCCCATGCGGCGTGGTCCTTGATCGTGATTGATGAAGTGAAAGAACGCCAGGAACTGAATGTGCCCGAAGCAGGAGGCAATGCCATGGGAATGGGGATCATCCCAAGTATGGGCTT
>CALCCB010000089.1 GCA_937899625.1 uncultured Bacteroidota bacterium | reverse complement strand
TTAAAAAGTTTCCTAAACCCACGGCATTTCCTGCCATAGCTAGGATCAATCCAACTCTTGAGCCCCAACCGGCTGCTTCTGCTTTTGCCATAATTAATTTTTATCTGACGAATATACTTATTTAAACGAACCTATAAAAGTTCAAGGGTTTCCTCAAGCGTTTTAGGTCGATAACCCAAAACTGAACGTGATTTAGTTAAATCAAATCCAGTATGTGGTGGCCTTTTTGCATTCTGAGATAACGTTTCACTTGATATTTCATTGATCTGTGGATCGTCAATTTTAAGAAAGTTGGCAACACGATAAACTATTTGTGCAATCGACATTGTCTCAGGTCCGCAAATGTGATAGATACCTTTTTCATTCAATTCACAAATCCTTAAACAGGCCCATGCCAGATCATCTGCCCAAGTCGGTGCCCTGAACTGATCGTTTACGATATTCATTGGCTCACCCTTCGGCAGTGCATCAAAGGCCCAGAGGATCAGATTTGATCTTGAGAGATTTTCACCCTTTCCGTACACTATGATAGTTCTGACTACAGACCAGTTCTTTTCGACGGATTCAAGCAGTAGCTTTTCGGCGTCTACTTTAGATTTTGCATAGACACTAAGTGGGTTTACAGAATCTGTCTCTTTGTAAGGTCCATTGGCGCCATCAAATACAAAGTCAGTAGAAAGTAATTGAAAGTGAATCTCATTTTTAACACTACAATCAAATAGGATCTTTACGGCAACAACATTGACCAACTGACATAACTCAGGATCGTTCTCACACTGATCTACATTGGTCATTGCAGCTGTGTGGATTAGATGAGTTGGGACATAACTTTTAATCACTTCCTCAATTTCATCTGAAGATGTAATATCCATTGAGACATACTTTTCATAGGGGCAAAAGGAATTTCTATTCTCCCCTTTGGAGGTCGCCAAAAACTCAATTGAATTATCCAAACATTGTCTTACCAACTTTTGTCCAAGCAATCCGTTTGATCCTGTAATAAGAACTCTCATGGATTTTGTCTCAAAAAATTATCCAGTTTGGAAATCTGATCTTTTGTTCCCAATACAAACAGTTGAGTCCCAATTGTGATCTGAATATCATTTCCAGGATTTATAATGAACTCTCCATTGCTTTTTCTGAAGCCCACAATATTAACTCCCGAATGGTGTTCTGCATCAAGTAATCCGATCTGTTTGTTTTGAAACTCAGCAGGAAGATCACTAAATGAAATACATTCTATGTTCACATCACTTTCACCGTGAATGGAAATTAGTTTCAGGAATTCTGCAACTAAAGGGGTTGCAATCAATGAAGCCATCTGAGATCCACCTATTGAATCTGGCATTACCACATGTGTTGCACCAGCCAATCTCAACTTAGATACAGCATCAGTGCTGTTTGCTCTTGCCACAATATTTATTGACTTATTCAACTCCTTGGCCGCCAATACAATATATAAGTTATCTGCATCTTTGGGTAAGCAGGTTACAATACTGGACGCTTTTTCAATTCCTGCATTTTTTAATACATGATCTTTTGTAGAATCTCCAATTATAAACTGAAATTGATCATTTGTTGTTTGTTCGTCCGCCAAAGCAGAGTCGAGTTCGATGACAATAACATTCTTCTTTTGTTTAAGCAGATCATTTACAACTTGTTTACCTACTCTACCAAAACCACATATGATCACATGTTCCTTCATTCTTTTCAGTGTTCGTTGAACTTTTCTTTCTTTCAGAAAGGTCTTGTACTCACCCCCTACAACGTATTTGGTGAGCGATGTAATGGCAAAAGCGAAATTACCAAAACTGATAATAATTAGAATAATCGTAAATATTTTCCCAGACTCTGACAGACCATTTACCTCTGAATAACCAACGGTAGCAATGGTAATGGTAGTCATGTATAATGAGTCAATAAAAGACCAGTTTTCAATGATCATATATCCTGAAACACCAAAAATGATGATCCCAACGATGATTGCAATGAATACGTAGATCTGGTCCTTTATGGAAATTCTGAATCTCATGTTAAAGTTCCCAAATAGAATTTCTCTTTCTTGCCTGCAGCTTGAAGTAGTGTTTGTGCTCTAATATCCATGCCATCGCAAGATAAATGACCAATGGTGAACCAAATGTTAAAAAGGAGGCATATATGAATCCAAGTCTAACCTTCGTTGAGCGAATACCCAATTTTCTGGCCCACCATTCGCAGACGCCGTAGGATCTCATCTCAAAAAAGAAAACAATTTTCTGAATTAATTTCATTTACTCAAGATCTTGGTTCCAACGCTGCAAGTTAAGCATTTTTTTATTGAACAACTGGATTTATAGTGCTCTATCAATCCCTGACTTTCAAAAGCATTTTCCGGTCGAATTCCATTTTTCCACCAGATTTTTGTGAATTTATTTGTTTCACTTTTCATTTCAAGCAATAACGAAAGAGCTTCTTCCCTTAAAGATCCATCTCCATTTTTTTTAGACTTCCACATAAAGAACGGAACAATGACATTGATCAAAATTCTATCAAGATATTGTTTGCCCATTCCAAGTTCCATTTCTTTCAATTCAGCATTGATCTTTTTCCAGTAATCTTTCATTAGAAAAGAGGTTGAGCATCTATCCAAACCTGTAAAGTCAATGGTTCTCATAAGCGCAATGAATTGTTCGATTCGATAGGAAGGAGATTTTGAGGGATAATAACCACCTGTTTTCCAATGATCAACCCTTCTCTTATTGCAAATAATTTGATTGCGAATTGCCAACCAATCTGATGGAGTCATTTTATGCTTTTCAGCTACGATATCAATAAGAGTCTTTACTTCCGAACTCTCTATGTATTCACTATCATAATTCTTTATTAAACCCAAGAACAGATCTCTATTGTAAGGATATCCAAAAACTTGAGCCAACGACCAAAGAATTACTTGACGATCAGTGAAAAGCTTTTGTTCCCAGAAATTAATTCTCTTTTCATACTTCGAAAGCAACGTTTTTTCAAGCGCACTGGTGATATATATTCTGTCCAATTCTTGGATCATTGGATAACAAGGTAATGAATGTTTATTCGTGCGGAAATAATGATATTTCTGTATGACACCTGTTTCCAGCTCATTTCCTATTTCTATGGTTGGGATGATAGTATTCGAACGATTGTAAAAAACATCGCGATCATGTTGTAGTACGACATGTAATACGACATTCCCGTAATTTGGATCATTGTGATGATTATGCTTGTACCAATCTGAACTTTTCACGTGGATTTCAATTGCACCATGCCATTCAATACCATCTATCAGCACGCACCCATCACTAAAATCAGGTCCTGATCCAAGATCATTGTAGATTCCAAAATTCAATACTTGAAATTCTCGTCCATCAACCAACCGCATTTTGAACAGCGGTAATCTCCTCATACTCCATATCCAATGAAGTAACTCCTCCTTAACATCCATGAACTTTAAGATAAGAAAAAAGGCGCTTTTGAAGCGCCTTTTCATCATGGATATTTTACATATTCCAATAATTTCGGATTTGCAGGAGGTGCAGTTTCAGGATTGAAATCCATTGTTATCACCTTCCCTTCAGTACGACGATTCAGCTGATGCAATGTCTCAAATAAATTTTTATTCGATGTCTTAAACTGGTTTATATAAGTTTCAGTTAATTTAATTTCTTCAACACCTTCCATATCTTGAGGTTTTGATGCAAAGTGTTCATCACCCTTTTTGTAAATCGTTCTTGGCTCAGCCTCGCCTTTTCCAACTGGAACAATTCTTCTTGGATCAACTCCTTTTTGTTCTACTAAATATTTATAACATGCTTTTGCTCTATTTTCGGCAAGTTTCTGGTTTCTTGCATCACTACCACGTGAATCGGTGTGAGAACTCAGTTCCAACACCATACCTGGATATTCTTGCAGAAGATTGTAAACAAACAACAATGAATCAGGAGAATTGATTGTAGAGTCTATCAAAAGATCCCACTTGTCAAAGGGATAACGTACTTCCGGAAGGCGAATTGGTTTTTTCGGAAGCAAAGCCATCTCAATAATGAAGTTCTGATTGTAATTAAGGCCCACAGTGGTGAATTGCGATCCTTTTTTATCCTCGTGATAACCTTCTTTGAAAATAGCAATGGAGTATGAAGTTTCTTCATTCACGTATCGCAACGCTTCTTGTTGATTGTTTGCAGCTTTTTTATCCCAGAACACACTACCTGATTTGCTCGTGTACCCTTCCCAAGTTGAACCATCAGAACCTTTTACAGTTACACGAACATCTGGAATCTTAATAGACTTGTCACCTAATTCGGTCACAATTACTTTCAGATCATAAATGTTAGGAGGCATTCTAAATTTGTAAATATCAGCACCGTATTCACCATTAGGACCTTTTCTCTCTGATGTAAAATAACCAGTTTTTTCATCCAGTTGTATTAATGCATAGTCATTGTTTTCTGAATTAATTGGATAGCCCATGTTTTTTGGGTTTTCCCATTTATTTTCTTCCCCAACTCTGTTCGCATAGACAATGTCCAAACCTCCAAGGCCTTTCATTCCATCTGTTGCATAGAACAACTCACCATTTTTCCCTAGTGTAGGGAAAAGCTCGTTTCCTTTTGTATTGATCTCAGGCCCCATATTCTTGGGTGCAGACCAAGTATCGGTTTTCTTATTGTATTCTGTGTACCAAAGATCCTTACCTCCATAACCTCCCGGCATATCTGAAGCGAAGATCAAGAAATTTCCGTCATCTGTTACACATGGATGGCCAACAGAAATAGTATCAGATGATTTAAGCTCAAGCATTTTTGCTTCTCCCCATTCATCTTTACCTTTTGCCTCACTCATCCAGATATCACAACCAAGATTCTTCTTTTTAACATTTGGACATCTTGTAAAAAACATCTTCTTGCTTCTTCCATCGAAACAAACAGTTCCTTCATTGTCCTCTGTATTAATGTTTCCTGTGTTATCTACTAAAGATGGTTCTCCCCAGTTTCCTTTTTTGTCAATCACAGAAACGTAAAGGTCCATGTAGCTCTCACAAGTTCTTGGATCTGTATCATTTCCAGTACCTCCAGGACGAGAGGAAGCAAAATAAAGTTTTGTTTCTTTTCTATCTGCGAACATTGGAGCCATATCGATCTCTTTTTTGTTGATCGCATTCTGATTTTCTACAATGTGTCGTGATTTGTTCGCTACAAAATTCTTACTTTCATTACATGAACTAATTGCAATATCAGCTCGTGTATCGCCAGGAACCAGTTTCTGATATTCCTGATAACTCTTCACTGCTTTTTCAAATTCACCCATCATTCGAAGCATCTCTCCATTGTAGAAATAAACTTCAGGAGCTATTTCAAAATAATCTAATAACACCGCACGATCGTACCACTCGTTTGCCTCTCGGTAACGTTCTGTCATTCGATAACATTCAGCCGTCTTGAAAGCCATATCTGCTTTTTGCTTTTTGGCCATATTACCCTTTCTGGAAAGCTTGTTGTAAGCAGTGCTGCACTTCTCAGCAGCTTCACAATATTTTTCACTTTGGAAATATGTTTGAGCCTCAAGAACAACTTTACTTTGAGAATACCCAACAAGTGAAAGTCCTGTGAAGACTATAGAATAGGCTATTTTACGATACATAGAACTCTTTTTCATTTAGAAAACAGTAGCGAAGAAACTAATTTTTCACTAATAATCCAATGCTTTTGAGGGAAATTCCCACTTAGCACCGCAACAAAAATAATCAATAGACAATAATGGAGTGTTCCAAAAATGAATTTAAGCGTGAAGAATTTAACATGTCACTCATTGCTCTGAGTGTAAGTTCTCCATTTGTTCAGCACAGTTTCGTAGCCTTGAGGCAAAACGGAATCGAAACGCAAATATTCACCACTCACCGGATGTTCGAAACCCAACGTTTTTGCATGTAAAGCCTGGCCTGGCAACAATTCAAAACAATTCTCAATGAATTTCTTGTATTTCTGTGAAGTTGTCCCTTTCAGGATCGAATCGCCTCCATATTCTAAATCATGAAACAGCGTATGACCGATATGTTTCATGTGCGCACGAATCTGGTGGGTTCTTCCCGTTTCCAGTTTACATTCTATCAATGTAACCAAACCAAAGCGCTCAAGAACCTTGTAATGGGTAACTGCATGCTTTCCGTAATCACCCTCTGGGAAAACGGTCATTAACTTCCTGTTTTTTAACGATCTACCAAGATTCCCGACAATTGCTCCATCTTCCTGAACATCGCCCCAGACAAGTGCCCAGTAACGTCGTTCAGTAGTTCTGTCGTAAAATTGTTTGGCAAGGTGAGTTAAAGCATGTTCTGTTTTAGCGATCACCATAAGCCCGGTTGTGTGCTTGTCTAAGCGATGAACTAACCCAGGCCGACCGAAGTAATCTTGACTTCGAAAGGGTAATTGATCAAAATGATAAACCAACGCATTCACCAAAGTATCTTTGTAATTACCATATCCAGGGTGAACAACGATATCTGCCGGTTTATTTATCACGATAAGGGTCTCATCCTCATAAATAATATCCAACGGTATATCCTGCGGTATCAACTCCAGTTCTCTTACCGGATATGGAAGTACGATGGAGATCTCATCTCCAGGTTTTACCTTATAATTTTGCTTGACTTTAGACCCGTTAACCAGAATATTACCACTTTTTGCGGCAACTTGAATTTTGTTCCGACTCGTATTTGACATACGATCAAGAAGAAACTTGTCGATTCTTATGATTTCCTGACCGGGATCCGATTTGAAACGATGATGTTCAAATAATTCTTCCTCATCATTTTCTACGTCCGTCTCTATTCCTTCGATCATTGCAGAACAATCCTTTTAATGATGGACGAGTTTTTGAATCGAACCAGATAAACCCCTTTAGGCTGATCATTCAAGTCAATTCTTAAATCTTCAGTAGAAAGCACTTTTCTTCCATCCATAGATATCACCTCGCATCCCGCATAAATAGATTGGTCGCAAGAGATATTGAATATTCCTTCGGAAGGATTTGGATAGATCATCACATCCAATTCTAGTTCTTCTTCAACACTCAATTCATCATCAAGAGATGTAGAGAAGATTGGCCTGATCATTACTGATCCTGCAATTGACGATGAGAACCAATTCACTCCATTATCGATCGAGTAAAAAGTATGCTGACTGTTGTCAAGATTTCGATCTAAACCAATATTCAAACGATCTGAATCAAACTGTCTCCAGCCAACATAAAACTTCTGACCAACAGCTACTTTCATTGTATCTTTGAAATAGTACGTAACAAATTGATTCAATTGATTGCCGTATTGGGGTTGTCTTGGAAAAAATGCTTCGTCTTCATACAGCACACTTCCTGGCTCACCATTGTTGTCGCTCCAAACTGTAAGAAGAAAAAGCTTGTTTGAAACATCATTCACGCTTGGAACAAAATGCATCATCACACCAATAACAGAATCTGCCTCATAAGCCTCATAGTGAATCGCAAGTCTTGATTGAACTCCGGTCGGACCATACGCTGCCTCAGCGCTTCCATCGTCGTATGAATAGTAATTACTAAAATATTGTACTCCAAATGTAGAATCGTTTTCTGGGTAGTTTGGAAATTGCGCAGCCGCTGTTGCTACTATATCAAACTTTACGTGATCACCAGGTTTAGTGACATCATAAATGTATCCTCCTGAAAGATCGTGGTAGGAATAATAGGTCGTTCGAGCCACATAATTTATATTCCCATTTGACATATCCGTTGATGGAATGGAGAAGACACCTTCACTGACACCATTGTACAAGATTTCAATTTGTGCATCCTGATTGTTCTCATCAACGTTACTATTGTTTCTAACGACAAGCTCAGCCTGATCATTCATCTTTCCAGATGAGTTATTTTTAAAATGATCCCATGGAACTGACGTATAGTCTTTCAACAAACTACCTACCGGGTAAACGAAGGCAAAATCTTTAAATAAGGTATCCTGGTATCCAGAAAAAGTTCTTAGGTGAACATAGTCAAGATTAAAATGATCCAAACATCCACTTAATGCTCCATAATTCTTGAAACGAAACTGGAACCCGCGTTTAAAAAAATCTGCACTTGCAATACGCACATGACCAACCTGAAAATCATCTACGGGACCACCATTCGCACTCCAAATCCAGATCCATTCATCCAAATCTTTAGCATAAAATTCAAGGATCAAAGAATCACTGTTCTCCGGAACATCTCCAAATCCTTGTCGCTGGTATAGAAAGCTGAAATAAACAGAATCTCCAGCGTCATAAGGGCTTAAGTCTAGAGGTTTTGACGTTAGCCGATCAGCATAATTGGTTGAAGTTGACCCCATAGAGTATGGGTATCCATTCTCATTTAAACCATCAAAAGTGACGACGCCAAGTGTAATAGGCTCAAACCCATAACGGTAATTGTGATACGCATAATCATCCAACCAATATGCATTTGGATCATTGAGTGTCGCAAAGAACTGAGTTGCTGAGTCTTGATAATACTCAGGTCCCAGGATCCATATCGTATCCGACACATCCGGCTGACCTATGGTGTCATAAATGTAATATGGTGGATACAAATCTGTTGTTGCATAGCTTACCGGATAAGTGCTAAGATCTCCTACCAGAACCAGAGTTGACGCAAATGGTTGATCAGAGTATGTCTGTGTTGCAATGTCATAAACCCTTCTGAATGTCACCTGACCTGTGTAAGCTGCGTTCGCAGCAAGTGGTACAAGCGTAGTGTTATTGAGGAGCTTATATTTTGTATCGGAAGTTACTGCTGGGTCAGAGAAATCAGCTGTGTATTTCTGAAAATGATCTCTTGAAAATTCATCAAAAAACGGCAGATCTAATGTATCAGAAAAATAGATGAATGTGCTGTCGAATGTTGCTCCGGATTTCAATCGCTCCACAGATCGATCTCTAAGAACGTCATAGGTGATCGGTCCTATTGATTCATGCTGCCCATAGGAAACAAAAATGGTGTTGATCAAAAGTAACAGGACAAGAAAGCTTCTCATTTTTCAATAGTTATTACATCCCCTTTGATGCGTAAACGGTAATTGTAGAATTACCTGGGATCTGCACGCCTTCCAAGAATTCAGGCGATTGAGATTGAATACGCGCCGCAAGTGAGTCTTCATAAGTTATACAATCACGACACACTGGGAAGAACCCAAAGTTACCCATAGAGGCCAAACGTTCTTTAGCCTCAAATATTGTCAAACCTACAAGATTCGGAATGTCCGAAGGTTCTGACTCTTCATTTTTACCCACGACAAGAGTAATGGTTGCCCCGATCGGAATTCTAATGCCTTCCTTGATCTCTCTTCCTTTGTAAAGCTGACCAAGAACTGCTCCATTGGCTTCTTTAGTAGGCTTAAATTGAATGCGATATTTTAAACCTCTATTCTTCAAAATACTTTCTGCAAAACGCTGAGATTTATCAACCAGACTAGGCATTTCTACGAGTCTTGTATTCTTTGAAACTCTAACTCGAATGATCCTTCCTTCTTTAACGAAAACATCTGAAATATCCGTTGCCATTGGATCCTGATCAAGGATTGTTCCTTCAGGTTTCGAAGGATCATAAATGGAATCAAGAACTTCACAAGTAAGATCCAAGTCGCTGAGAAGCAATTCTGCTTTATCAAAGTGCATACCCTTCACATTCGGTACTTTAATCTTCTGACCGTGATCAGTGTATGAATCAAGATAGAAAACGATGATCGTGATGATCAACAAATAACTCAGGACTACAATACCCAGCTTTTTCAAAAAGCTTTTGGTCCAAACGTACGATTTTAACTTTCGAAGAAGATCCATACCCAATTAATGGAACAAATATAAGGTATAACTTAGAAGTTGGGAGAAAGAGCGTGTGATTTATAGAAATCATCAATGTATTGATACGCTTCTTCGGCAGTATCTACCACTTTAAAGAAATCCATATCCTTTGGCGAAATATTTTGCTCGGTATTCAACATCACATCTTCGATCCATTTAACCAGGCCTTGCCAGTACTCTTTGCCGATCAATACAACCGGTCGTTCATTGATCTTTTTTGTTTGGATCAATGTCAGCGCCTCGAACAATTCATCGAGTGTACCGAATCCCCCGGGAAGGATAACAAAACCCTGAGCATATTTTACGAAGATCACTTTTCGCACAAAGAAATAATCAAATTCCAGATTATGTTCTTGATCGATATACGGATTATGATTCTGCTCAAAAGGTAGATCGATATTTAATCCTACCGATTTTCCGCCACCTTGTTGAGCTCCTCTGTTTCCTGCTTCCATAATACCAGGACCACCACCGGTAATCACTCCATATCCTCCCTTCGCCAAAAGCTCAGAAACCTCCACCCCTAACTGGTAGTACTTATTCTCAGGAAGAGTACGTGCTGAACCAAAAACAGATATACAAGGTCCGATTTTCGCCATGCGATCGTAGCCCTCAACGAATTCTGACATGATTTTAAAAATCGCCCAACTATCATTTATCTTGATATCATTCCAGTCTTTTCTGATCTTACTCATTCTCTCAATTTTATCTTTATGATGAACCTTAAAGGTACTATTACTAACTATGAACGAGTTTTAACTATCTTTATTTTTTCAACACTCGGGTGGTCAGAAAAATGCTAAAACGTTTCCCTGTTCTGTTTTTACTGAATATTTTTTTATTCAGTTCTAATGTATCCAATGGTCAGATTGACACATTGAACAGAAAGCGTGTCGCTGCAGTGTCAATTTCTCTTGGAGGAGCATACATTACCAGTACTGCTGCTCTTTACCATGTTTGGTATAAACAAAGTGATCAGACTCAATTCCATTTTTTCGATGACAGCAGAAATTGGCTATATATGGACAAGGCCGGACATACTTACACTAATTATCAAACTGCAAGATTAGTTTCGGATATGTACAAATGGTCTGGAGTTAACCCGAGAACAGCTATGTGGATTGGAACAGGAACAGGTTTTGCTTTCCAGACAACACTTGAGATGATGGATGGATTCAGTTCTGACTGGGGATTTTCTTGGTCAGATGTCGGTGCAAATTTAGCTGGTGCTGCTTTATTTGGCACTCAGGAAATGATCTGGAATGAGCAGCGTATTTTACCAAAATTCAGCTTCTTCCCGTCCGGTTTTGCGAAGTACAGACCCGAGGTTTTTGGGGATGGATTCATGGAGCAACTGCTAAAAGATTACAACGGCCAAAACTACTGGTTATCTTTCAGCCCGGGAACCATCATTCCTGAAAGCTCTTTTCCAAAATGGCTTTGTTTTTCAGTGGGATATGGAGTGAATGAAAAACTCGTTGGTGACGAGGAATATTATTCCACCAATTATAGTGGAAGCAATTATGAATTTCATTCTTATCGACAATTTCTCATTTCCGCAGATGTTGATTTTGCCAAAATCCCATGTAAAAACAAAACATTAGCGAAGATTCTGAAACAATTGAATTATCTGAAAATTCCTTTTCCGACAGTTGAAATTTCTAGGGGAAATCTGCGGTTTAACCCGATTTACTTTTGAGTTAAAAATGTAATTTTAAAGAAAGCTATTTTATGGTGCAGATCAAATCATTAGAGGAATACCTTAAAACATATACAAGATCAGTGGAGCAGCCAGAACTATTCTGGTCAGAGATTGCTGAGCATTTCGATTGGATCCAAAAATGGGACAAAACATTTGAATCAGACATGATCAAAGCTGAATTCAAATGGTTTCGGAATGCGAAATTAAATATTACCTCTAACTGTATCGATCGACACCTGGACAATAAAGCTGATCAAACGGCATTACTTTTTGTTCCCAATTCGCCCGATGAATCCGCTCAGGAAATCACATATAAGGAGCTTTCCCTGATGGTGAACAGAATGGCGAACACTTTAAAGAATTTAGGCGTATCTAAAGGAGACAGGGTCTGTATCTACCTTCCAATGATCCCTGAACTTGCAGCTGCGGTTCTTGCCTGCGCAAGAATAGGTGCTATTCATTCAGTAGTCTTCGCCGGATTTTCGAGCACAGCCGTCGCTGCACGAATCAATGATTCAAGCAGTAAATTGGTGATCACAAGTGACGGCGGATATCGAGGCAATAAAACCATAGACCTTAAAGGCATCGTTAATGATGCACTCAAATCATGTGATTCCGTTGAATCTGTGTTGACGATCAAACGAACGGGTCAGGAAACAGTAATGATAGAGGGGCGAGATTATTGGTATGAGGATATTTCAAAAAATCTTTCAGATCAATGTGATCCAGAAATAATGGATGCAGAAGACCCCTTGTTCATATTGTATACTTCAGGGTCGACCGGTAAACCGAAAGGAATGCTTCACTCAACTGGTGGATATATGGTCTACACAGGATTCACTTTCAAAAATGTCTTTCAATATGAATCGGGAGATATCTATTGGTGTACAGCAGATATTGGCTGGATCACCGGTCATTCATATATTTTATACGGCCCACTACTGAATGGAGCAACAACAGTGATGTTCGAAGGAGTTCCTTCCTATCCCGATTTCGGCAGATTCTGGGAAATCATTGAAAAATATAAGGTAAATCAATTCTACACCGCACCTACTGCAATCAGATCTTTGGCCAAAGAAAGTCTAGAATGGGTTGAGAAATATGACCTTTCGAGTTTAAAAGTTTTAGGATCCGTCGGTGAGCCAATCAACGAAGAAGCATGGCATTGGTATGATGAGCACATCGGAAAAAGAAATTGCCCAATTGTTGATACCTGGTGGCAAACAGAGACAGGAGGAATAATGATTTCACCAATCCCTCACGTTACTCCAACGAAACCGACTTATGCCACTTTACCACTACCCGGAATCCAACCGGTACTGCTTGATGAACAACATAAAGAGATAACATCAAATCCCGCTCAAGGAAGCCTTTGCATCAAACATGCATGGCCATCCATGGCTAGAACGATCTGGGGAGACCATCAACGATACATAGACACGTATTTCTCAGCGTACAAAGGATATTATTTTACCGGAGATGGAGCTTTGCGAGACGATGCTGGATACTATAGAATAACCGGACGAATGGATGATGTGATCATTGTCTCAGGCCATAATCTCGGAACCGCACCTA
Organism: uncultured Bacteroidota bacterium; assembly: GCA_937899625.1. Taxonomy (GTDB): domain Bacteria; phylum Bacteroidota; class Bacteroidia; order Flavobacteriales_D; family Crocinitomicaceae; genus M0103. The sequence continues at coordinate 5,705 of CALCCB010000089.1, read as the reverse complement.
TTGAAGATGCAATTAATGAACACCCCGCAGTAGCAGAGTCTGCAATTATTGGATTTCCCCATGATATAAAAGGAAACGCACTTTATGGATTCGTTATTCTTAAAGAGTCCGGCACTGATCGTAACCAAAATGAGCTAAGGATCGAAATAAACAAAATGATATCAGACTATATTGGTCCGATTGCCAAACTGGATAAAATTCAATTTGTTTCTGGCTTGCCTAAGACAAGATCTGGTAAGATCATGAGGCGTATTCTCAGAAAGATCGGCGAAGGGGATCTTTCTAATTTTGGGGATATTTCGACTTTATTGAATCCAGAGATCGTTGAGGAAATAATTGAGGGAAGATTGTAAAATCTTACTTCTTTTTAAGCAGGACAGCTAAAGTAAAATCGACAAGATTACCTTCTTTGGGATCAGGCTTCATGCCGTAAATGGTTCGATCAATTTTCCCTTTTCCAATGAGGTTAATAGTACCATTGGTATCATTCATATTGGCAACCTTTAATTCTACAGTTTGTTCTTTAGTAACTCCCAACATGTTGAATTTACCATTCAACTCAAGAAGGTTATACTTTGTCGTCAAACCCGTTGCTACATAGTTAAATCCTGAAAACTTTTCAACGTTAAAATAGTCCGCAGACAATAACGACTCATCCCGTATCGAATTAAATGTTGTCAAATCCTTCACATTCATTTGCACCTCTGCTTTTACTTGGTCACTGAATGCCAAACTACCATTCACATTGCGGATCATCCCTTTGGTTCTACCACCCTTTGGTCCGAGCTCGAAAGAAATACTTGAACTATCACTTACAATTGAATAATCTCCTTTAATGGAACTCATTGATAGACCAATAAAATCATCAAATGAAATAACCTTTTCTTTCTCGATGTGTGAATCAGAACCGCTTTGTGAGACAGCCATCCGAAAATGTTGCTCTTCTCTCGGAAGTACAGCGATGACCGATAAACCAAAAAGCATACTTACAAGAATTCCAACGACAAACACTTTATTGGCCATGTACATCATTGCAATGGATGATCCGATCAAAAAGAAAACAAAACCTTCAATTCCCCCAAGGTCATTTTTCTGAGTCCCCAGAAATATCAAAACCATCAATAATGCTGTTCCGGGAATTGAACTTACCAATCCTTTTTTCCAATCACGCTGCACACCATAAACTTCAGAAGAAAACGTAATACTAAAAATTCCCGCAAGGAAACCCAGGAGATTTTTCCCTAACGAAAAATCAGTAGACATTTCCAATAAGTTTTGAAAACCGAGGCCTAATGTTAGAATCAAAGCGGCAATTCCATAAATTCTGAACTCTTCTCGAATTAAAGTAGATATTGAAAATCCTACACCTATCAATGCTAATCCTATAATTCCGTTTAAAAAACTTGAAAGGTAAAATAGAACTCCAAGTAGAACAAATACCAAGGACAGCCTTAATTTTTCGGTAATTGGCCATTTGAACCATGATGAAATTTTATTCACCTTAAGATCTACAATCCACAGCACACCTATTGACAGAACAAATAGAACTATTGATCCTGGACTTGACCAACTGAACTGGAACTCTCCGGTGTCAATTTTACTGAACAGAAAAACTACACTGGCAATCAGAAAAAATCTTGATAAAGAAGAAACTACCCTATTGTTTTTGAACTGATGAGCAATCTCACCGATTAACGAGGTGCAAAACAATCCTGCTAATATTAAATTATTATCTACCATGGTATATATTTTACTAAAAGAAAGCCCCAGCAATTGGGGCCTTCTTCACAATATTAATTCAATGTAAAGTTGATAGGAAGTCTACAACGTGTTCTCGCTTTCTTTCCTTTCGCTTCACCTGCAGTCCACTTAGGCATAGAACGCACAACTCTTTTAGCTTCTCTGTCAAGATCCGGACTAACACCTCTCTCAACAGCGATATTTGAAATGGATCCATCAGGCTCAACAACAAATGAAAGATAAACCCTACCTTGCTCATTCATTTCAATGGATGTTTGAGGATATTGAATATTCTCTACAATCCACTTCTGAAGTGCAGCAGCTCCACCAGGGAAAGAGGCCTCAACATCAGGGAATTCAATTACTTCTTGATCAACTGCAATAACAGTCTCTTCTTCGATCTTAATATCGGGGATAACATCAACAACCGGAGTAGCGATCTCCTCCTTATTCTCCTCTTCAATGATCTCTTCCTGAACAGGCACCGGCGCATCTACTTGCGGTGGTGGTGGTGGTGGTGGAGTATCTTCATCCTTTTTTACTTCCTGCTCATACTTAATGGCTGCTGTTCTTGTTCCAGCGTCGCTTTTTAGCCCGCTATCAACAGCTTCAGTGTACGAGAACGAAGCAAGCACGAGGCTTCCAACAAACAGCAAACCGATAAACACTAGTGGTGTTCTTAGTTTTTCAATATCAGCTTCAGGATTCTTCTTTAGTTCCATAACGCGATCTTTTTAGGTTTGTAAATATAATTAAATTTACGATTACAAATAATGTTCCAAAATCAATGAATCGTACAGAACAATACATCCAAACGATTTTTTAGTTCAAATCACACTCAATTTAAACCTTTTCAGAATTATTTTATCCGAAATTAACCTATCAATTCTGAATAAGCAGCCGCATCCATTAAAGCATTAAGCTCAGACGCATCTGACACTTTCACTTTGATCATCCAACCATCCCCATAAGGATCTGAGTTCACTGCTTCAGGATTAGATTCCAACGCCGAATTGAATTCGATTATCTCTCCGCTAATTGGCATGAAAAGATCTGACACCGTTTTCACTGCTTCAACAGATCCGAAAACTTCCTCTTGTGAAAGAGTCTCGCCTTCAGTTTCAATTTCAACATATACGATATCGCCCAACTCACCTTGCGCAAAGTCTGTAATACCAATTGTAGCGATGTCGCCTTCTACCAGAACCCACTCGTGGTCCTTTGTGTACTTTAAATTCTGAGGAACGTTCATGTAAAAAAGTTTGAGGCAAATGTATTATTTTTTCAATCCTTCAATGCTAACCAAGTAAAATTCTTCTTCACAATTATGGAATCTTTTTAACTAATTTTGTCTCGCTATGGTGAATCAAGATCAGTTAAAACATGTTGAACAGCGCATTGAAGCGATAAACAATTATTTGAAGATCAACGAGAAAAAGATGCGACTCAAAGAAGAGGAGCTTAAAACTCAAGACCCCTCTTTCTGGGATGACCCAAAGGAAGCAGAAAAGCAAATGAAGGTGATCCGGTCATTAAAATTCTGGGTGGAAGCGTCAAATAAATTACAATCCAGTTATGATGATCTGACCGTACTCTTTGAATTTGTGAAAGAAGGTGTTTCTGAAGAGGAAGAACTGGATGAACAATTCAATGAACTAGTCAAAGAAATCGAGGAGATCGAATTGAAAAACATGCTTTCTGGTGAAGAGGATCCATTAAGCGCAGTACTTCAGATCACTGCAGGAGCAGGAGGAACAGAAGCATGTGACTGGGCTGAGATGCTCATGCGTATGTACATCATGTGGGCAGAAAAAAGTGGCTATAAGGTAAAAGAATTAAATTTTCAAGAAGGTGATGTAGCTGGAGTGAAGACAGTCACTCTTGAAATTGAAGGAGAATATGCATTCGGTTATTTGAAAGGAGAAAATGGGATTCATAGACTAGTTCGGGTTAGTCCTTACAATGCTCAAGGTAAGCGCATGACATCCTTTTCATCAGTATATGTTTATCCTTCGGTAGACGATACTATTGAAATCCATATTAATCCTGCAGATATTAGTTGGGATACTTTCCGTTCAGGAGGTGCTGGTGGACAGAACGTAAACAAAGTAGAAACCGGTGTTCGATTAAAGCACGCACCGACTGGAATTGTCATTGAAAACACAGAAACCCGATCACAGCTTGGAAACAGAGAAAAAGCAATGCAATTACTCCGCTCTCAGTTGTATGAACTTGAATTAAGAAAACGGAAAGAGTCCAGAGAGGAGATTGAAGCCGGAAAGAAAAAGATCGAATGGGGTTCTCAAATCAGAAGTTATGTTCTTGATGACAGAAGAGTGAAAGACCACAGAACGGACTATACCGTAAATGACCCAGACAAGGTTCTTAATGGCGAATTAACTCCATTCTTAAAGGCTTTCTTAATGGAGTATGGCGGTTAAACAGATGTTTTTTGTTAACCATTTACCCCAGATTCAAGCAATACACAACAAATAAAAAGTAGATCACAGCTTTAGTTATCTTTCGATTAAACATTATTTTAAATTGAAAGAATACTTGATAGCTTTGATCTTCGACCAATGTTAAACACAATGAAAAAACTATCAAATTTTGTGGTGGTTCTATGTATAGGATTTAATTCCTACTCACAAATGACCATTAACAATACCCTTTACACACCTACTCAATTAGTAAATCAAATTTTAATTAGTCCTTCTAGCGGCACTACATCATCCAATATTACTTTTCAAGGGGTCCTTAATAGTTCCAACAGATATCAAATAGGGCATTTCACTGCCACCGGAACGACATTGTCTCAGCTAGGATTTTCTTCAGGTATAGTAATGAGTACCGGAAATACGAGTGATATTCCTCTAACTCCAGGTTTAAATCCTCAGGCTCAGGCTCAAATGACCACAGGGTATGTGAGTTGTACGCCCGGTGAAGTTCGTGAAACAAGTACTTGTCCGACAATTATAAATGATGTCAACGTTTTGGCCGGAGCGTCGAATTATTTCAACGCAGCCATTCTTGAATTTGATTTTGTCCCAGTATCAACTACAGTTCAGTTTCGATATGTATTCGGTTCTGAAGAATACACAGATAACTCCGGGCTCATCAATTACCAATGTTCATCGTACAATGATAAATTCGGTTTCTTGATCAGTGGGCCAGGAATTTCTGGAGGACAGGGCTTCACTAACGATGCAAGAAATATTGCAAGATTATCGAATGGTTCTGAAGTTTCGATCAATGCCGTTAACAATGGTACTGTGGGATCATCAGGAGGGGCTCCAAATGCAGCCAACTGCTTGGCGGCTAATCCGAACTGGGTTCAGAATTCAAGTACTGCAGAATATTTTGGTCCAATTGACGGTACTGAATTGAATGGAAATACAATTGCGTTAACCGCTGAACAAACAGGGCTTACTCCTGGGCAGACATACCATATCAAATTGATCATCACTGATGTTGGCGATGCTGCTTATGATGCTGTTGTATATCTGGAAGCAGGAAGTTTTATCACATCCATTCCATGTACACCTCCTTCAGATCCAACAGGAAATACTACTCAACCGGATTGTACTACTCCTACAGGTTCAATAAACATTACCAGTCCTACTGGAGCTAACATTCAGTATAGTCTGGATGGTATTACGTATCAATCCGCTGCAACTTTTAGCGGATTGGCTCCTGGAAGTTACTCCGTTTATGCGATGGACAATACGACTTTTTGTGTTTCAAATTCAACCTCCTTTACTGTAAACAACGCTCCGGCAACTCCAACAGTACCTGTAATTGGAACGATCACACAGCCAACATGTACGGTTTCAACAGGTTCGATCGCATTAAGTGGTCTTCCGGCTTCTGGAACATGGACAGTAACAGGATCGCCTTCTGGTTCAGCAACAGGTACCGGAACAACAACAACGATTTCAGGACTTGCTGCCGGAACATCTTATACA
>CALCCB010000088.1 GCA_937899625.1 uncultured Bacteroidota bacterium | reverse complement strand
CTGGCGAATTGCAAGAAGTAACAGGAACAACTCCGTCAAGACATTGACCAAAGAACCATGTGTAACCACAATTCTGACATTGAGTTTGGTTTGTAATTGGTGTTGATTGAGCTGGTACCCAGTTTTCCCATGTGTATGGTCCAACTCCTCCAGAAACAGTATACGTTCCATTTGTCTCCTGACAAATATCCAATGCTGCGCATGTGCTTACAGTAATTTGTATCGTTTCGGACCCACACGCTAGAGTATAAGTAATGTTGTGTATTCCAGGTCCTGCAACGGCAGGATCAAATACTCCTGAAGCATTCACCCCAGGTCCGCTCCATGTACCTCCTGATGTTTCTGGTGTTAAGGTGATAGGTGAATCCGACGCACAAACACCCTGAGGCGGGCAGAAAGAAGCATCACAACACACTGTACTCTGAGGGGCACAAGCAGATGCGGCAAAAGTCTGAACGCCACCTGTTCTTGATGATGTTGTACCAGTACCTGTTCCTCCGCATGCTATAACTTCCCCATTTGTATTCACTTCAACATCATAAACATTGAAAGCCGTTGAATAAAAACCAGTTTGTGTTAATGATTGATTGAACGCATAAACTCCGGTTTTAGATCCAACATATATGTTCCCACAGTTGTCTATAGAAATCCCGCTATTTTCGGTTTGATTCTGCCCAAGAGATGCAGTCCATCCACCTCCGGGAATTGTAGCCGATTGAAGAATAGCACCTGTATAAAAATCTCGTTTATCCAATCTATTACCCCTATTGATAAAGATGAAACCTCCATAATATGCGATGGCCTCAATTCCAGAATTATCGTATCTGAATTTCTCACATTTATAAGACATATTATACCCATTGTTCACTCTGAAAGGACCTGATGAGCCCGGACACAAAGAAAGATTGTCACTGATATAGCCAATCGAGTCATGTGTCATGAAATAATACTTGTTGTTCGCCGTGGCAGTTATTGATCTGACTTCAGGAGTATTTGGAGGAAAACCAAAAAGCTGCCCTGGACCTGTTACATCCTGACTCGAGATAACATTGCCATTTGCCATATTGACATCAAAAACATAAGGAATCGGACCTCCAAATGCAGGGCCATCGGTACCTCCAATCACTAGTTTAGTCTGATCGCAGTTGAATGCAATGTTCCAGAACTCCGTTAAGGCAAGAAGTCCTCCAGGATTCGAGTTATTCCATACTAATGCACCAGCAGTACTCACTTTTTGAATTTGCGCTGAAGATCCTGCAGTGACATACGAGTTACCTGCATTGTCAACAGCAAATGTTCCCAACCACACATTAGACGTGTCATAAGGGGTATTATATGTCCATTGAAGTGTTCCTGTAGAATTATACTTTAGGATCTGCATAGGCATAATACCGCCTAAAATGTAAACATTCCCGGTTGCATCCCTTTCACATTCCCAAACTACATCCCAATTGGTATTAAAATTTGGTGTTTGTGTCCATGGATCAATGATCACTGTTTTGTTAGAATCGTAATGATCCAATTCAAACTGGATCTCTCTACCTCTTTGAGTAAACTTTGATCCAATGATCAAATCCTTGTTGTTTTCATAAAAAGTATAAGGCTCATGATCCACAATAGATCCGAAAATTGTAGGGATATCTATTTTCCCATTCAGAATGCTAATTTCTTTATCAAATAACATTTTGACTTGACTTGGATCTGCACCAGGATGAAGGATAATTGCATACTTAACACCTATTTCAGGGTGGACCGTGTATTCAATGTCAATTTTAGGATACAGATTTTTGTAAACCAGTTTGTTGAATCCTTTTGCATTTGAAATCCCGATGATTTCGCCGGAATTATTCGAAACGGAATAGTTATGGTAATCTTCGGTCACATCTGAAGCAGTAAGCTGAGAACTTTGATTCTTTTCAGCCCATATCATATTTACCTTGTCTTCTTTAAATGAAAATTTACCGATGAGCTTTTCAAATTTTCTTCTTTCTTCAGGTGATTTTGCCAATTCCAAACGGTATTGATCTCTGACCTCTTTTGGGATTTTAGTCGCCTCGAAAAAGGAATAGCTAATCCCTTGATCTCCGAAGAAAATACGAGTAGCTCCGAAATCAACAGCATATCTGATTTTTCCTGTTGAAGCATTCTGGTATTGATCAAATTGCCCCTTGTTCTCAATAAAAGATCGGCTTTTAGCGTAGTCTGCTTTCCATCCCGAAGATTGGGAATTTTGAGAAAATGCGAATGCAGAAAAGAGTAGGCTTACTAATGGTAGGAATAGTGTTTTTTTCATTACCGATAGTTGTAAAAAACTACTACCCCTAAATCGTTTTGTAGTGAAATAGGAATAGTAGTTAGGTTAGATTGATTTATGTGACACAAATTTACCCTTAAGAAACAAAAAAAAATGAGGGGCTGCCCCCTCATTTTAATATTCGTTTGGTTTGAATTTTCAAATCAGGCTAACGCCTGTCATTTCGATCGGCTTTTGAATCCCAATTGCTTCAAGTATGGTCGGTGCCACGTCAGCCAGAATACCGTCTTTTAAACTTTTGCCTTCCGAATTCGAAACATAAACAACAGGTACTGGATTCAAAGAGTGAGCTGTGTTAGGTGATCCATCTTCATTTATGGCATAATCCGCATTTCCATGATCTGCGATCACGATAAATTCGTACCCTAATTCTTTACCGGTTTCCACAACGCTTCTCAGACATTCATCAACCGTTTCAACTGCTTTAACAATTGCGCTGTATACACCTGTATGTCCAACCATATCAGGATTTGCGAAATTCAGGCATATGAAATTTGGTTGTTCATCCTTCATGAAGGCATTGATCTTATCCCGTACTTCATAAGCACTCATTTCAGGTTGAAGGTCGTATGTTGCTACTTTTGGTGAATTCACTAAAATTCTGGATTCACCGGAAAATGTCTCTTCTCTACCTCCGCTGAAAAAGAACGTTACATGTGGATACTTTTCTGTCTCTGCTATGCGAACCTGAGTCAATCCTGCATTGGAGATCACTTCTCCCAATGTAAGATTGAGATTATCTTTTTCGTAAATGACATGTATGTTCTTGAAAGAAGAATCATAGTTCGTCATTGAGCAATAGTACAAGTCAAGCTTGTGCATGTTCTGCTCATGAAAATCCTTTTGAGTTAGAGCAATAGTGATCTCTCTTGGTCTGTCCGTTCTGAAATTAAAATTGATCACAATGTCTCCGTCTTCAATAACAGCGATAGGAGTATCGTTTTCCGTAATGACGATCGGCTCGATGAATTCATCTGTAACATTGTTCGCATATGAATTTTTTATTGCTTCTGTCGGAGACGAGAATTTAGCTCCCTGGCCTTGTGTCAAAAGGTCATATGCCAACTTGATCCTTTCCCAGCGGTTATCTCTGTCCATAGCATAATAACGTCCGATAATTGAAGCTATTTTACTCGTTGAACCTTCTATCGCCGATTCCAGTTCACTGATAAAACCCAATCCACTTTTAGGATCACAATCTCTACCATCGGTAAACGCATGGATGAACACCTGCTCTAATCCAAAATCAGCTGCCATTTGACAAAGCGCGTACAAATGTTCTTGTGAGCTATGGACACCACCTTTGGAAACAAGACCGATAAAATGAACTTTTTTATTTTCTGTTTTTGCCTTTTGAAACGCTTGAGTTAATGCGGGCAAATTGAAAAACTCTCCATCCCTGATCGACTTGTTAATTCTTGTCAGTTCCTGATATACGATTCTACCCGCACCAATATTCATGTGTCCCACTTCTGAATTTCCCATTTGGCCATCCGGAAGTCCCACATTTTCTCCACTGGTAAGCAGTGTAGCGTTCGGGTATTTTTTGCACAGGCTATCCATATACGGTGTATTCGCATTGAATATAGCGTCGGAATTCGAGTGGTTTCCGATTCCCCATCCATCAAGTATAATTAATCCGAAGTGTTTATTCATGTGTAAATGTCAATTGAAATACAGTTCCTTTTGGAGCATTGGGAAGACAAACGATCTCACCTTTAAGTAGCCTAACAAATTCAGCGGTGATATAAAGACCCAAGCCGCTTCCTTTCTGAGATCTAGTTTCTTCGTCTTCAATTCTGTAAAACTTCGAAAAGATCTTTGTTCGATGTTCAATACTTATTCCGATGCCCTGGTCTTCAATTCGAATCAAAAACTTTTTACCGTTGGGGATCAGTTTAATAAAGATCGGAGCTTCTCCTCCATATTTGATCGCATTTCCGATGAGGTTGGATAAACAAGACTCCAGTAAAAGAAGGTCACCGGAAAGGACAATGCTCTCTGTCGGCAATTGAAGCTCAATTGTTTTTGAAGAGTGTTTTTTGAATCGATCAACCGTTTTTTGAAGTGTCAGATTGACATCGATTTGCTCGAATGAATTGATGAGAACCTTGCTTTCAATGCGAGAAGCGTTGAGGATATTGTCGATCATTTGTTCGAGTCGATCATTCTCTTCTAGAGCTTTTGTAGCGATCTCATTTTTCTTGTCTTGATCGAGTTCGCGTTTCATGATCGTTTGCCAGAACAATTTGTTCGCGGCAACTGGAGTTTTCAATTCATGAGTAACGGATAGCAGAAAGTTCTTTTGACGTTCGGCAAGTTCAAGGTCTTTACGAATGGATGCACGGATTTTGAATAGACCAAATAGGAGAATCAGGAAGAATACCATTCCTTCTCCGATGATCATTATAATGCGCTTTGAAATAGCCGTTTTTTCAATTCCGGCTTCTTCAGTAAGTTCAATTAAATGAAAGCCCCACCAGGCAAACTGAAGCACAACATAAGCAGCGAGGAAATAAAATATGATCGCTGTTTGCCTTTTCATAGCCTATTAATAAGCTCTTTCGTTTTTGCCTTCTTTCCAGTTTATGAAGGCTTTATTGACTACTTTGTTTCCGCCCGGAGTAGGGTAGTTCCCTGTAAAATACCAGTCTCCCTGGTTATTCGGACAAGACACGTGTAAATTTTCTACTCGCTGGTAGATGATCTCAACCTCGGCATTCAGTCCAGCCGGGGTCAATAATTGAGCGATCTTTCCTGAAACTTCGTCATCAGAGAAAGGTGCGTAGATCTCTTTGATGTAATTCTTGATCTGCTCCTTCGGTAGGTTCTCCTGTTCTTTACATTTGGAATAAACCTCTTCAATAATGTGTGAACGGCCTGCATCTTTCAGCAATTGGATTGCTGCTTCAAAGGCAATGAAATCTCCCATTTTTGCCATGTCAATTCCATAACAATCAGGATATCTGATCTGAGGTGCAGACGACACAACGACTATCTTTTTTGGATCAAGGCGGTCGAGAATTCGAAGGATACTTTGCTTTAAAGTGGTGCCTCTAACAATACTGTCGTCGATCACAACCAGGTTATCTTTACCTCTGTTTACACTACCATAAGTGATGTCGTATACATGAGCGACAAGATCATCTCTGGAATCATCCTGAGTGATAAAGGTTCTCAGTTTTGCATCTTTGATAGCGATCTTTTCAATCCTTGCTCTTTGGTAGATGATCTCTTTCAGCGCTTCAGGTTCAGGATTCGAACCAAGGGAAAGGATCTGTTGATATTTCTTATCATTCAAATGATCTTCAAGTCCTTTGATCATTCCATAAAAGGCAACTTCAGCCGTATTCGGAATAAAGGAAAAAACTGAATTGTCAAGATCAAAATCGATCGATTCAAGAACTTGTTTTACAACTTGTCTTCCGAGCTCTTTTCGTTCTTCATAGATCTCTTTGTCATTTCCTCGTGAAAAGTAGATTCTTTCGAAAGAGCACTTTAGTGATCTTTCGTCCGGTTCATTGATCAGGGTCTCAGTAGTCTCACCATTTTTCTTAATGATCAATGCGTGTCCTGGAGCAAGTTCCTTCACCTGTTCGTATTTCAGGTTGAATGCTGTTTGAATTACCGGTCTTTCAGATGCAACGACACAAACTTCATCATCTTCATACCAAAATGCCGGACGGATACCAGACGGATCTCTTAGAACAAAAGCATCTCCGTGCCCGAACAATCCTGCCATGGCATAACCGCCATCCCAGTCTTCAGAAGCTCTTTTAAGGATCTTCTCTACATTGATGGTTTCTGCAATTCGCTCGTAAATATCAGTATTGCTATATCCAAGCGTATTCAGTTGTTGAAACAATTCATCATTCTCTACATCCAAAAAGTGACCGATCTTTTCTAGCACGGTAACCGTATCTGATTTTTCCTTTGGATGTTGCCCAATGTTCAATAAAACATCGAAAAGTTCATCGACATTGGTCAGGTTGAAATTTCCTGCAACTACAAGATTTCTTGTTAGCCAGTTATTCTGTCTGAGAAATGGATGACAGCTTTCAATTGAGTTTCTACCGAATGTTCCATAACGAAGGTGACCAAGGAATAATTCTCCAGTGAATCCTGCATTTTTTTTGAGATAATCAACATCTTTAAGTTTAGAAGGATCCTCTTCACCGATCTGTCTAAAACGATTGTTGATGTGATCGAAAATATCCTGAATTGGTTTGCTGTCAATCGACCTGTATCTAGAGATGTATCTTTCACCTGGTTCCATATCGAATTTGATGTTGGCAACACCTGCACCATCCTGTCCTCTATTGTGCTGTTTTTCCATCAAAAGATGAAGCTTGTTCAAGCCGTAAAAGGCTGTCCCATACTTGTCTAGATAGAAAGAAAGAGGTTTTTTCAGGCGGAGTAGTGCGATTCCGCATTCGTGTTTGATAGCATCACTCATGGAACATTCTCTGAATTGAGTGGCAAAGTTACGGTTTTAATTAAACCGATTTATTAAAAATGTTCACGATTTAAGCAACCTTTCGCCGAAAATCGTGTTTTAATTTTAAAGGTCATCGGGGGCCTGCATGTTCGCTATGATCACATGTTTTTCAATGAATTGTCGTATTTTCGATATCTGATGAGACTTCTTTCAGGAATATTGATCCTTCTGGTCAGTCTTGCGACTTATGGGCAAGACGGATGGATGACTCCCAATAGGGGGCAATGGGACAATAGAATCCTCTATGATCTCGAATTGGATCATGGTAATTTTTTCATCGAAAAGGATGGGTTTACGGTAAGCTTATCTAACCTTAGGGAAATATATGGACATGATCATGATGAGAAAGATAACGGACATAATGATGAACTGATCAACTATCAGAGCATAAAGATGACCTTCATTAATTCTGGGTTTAACTCAAAGCCTCAGGAAATGGATTCCTCAGAATTCTACAAGAACTACATTTTAGATAACGATCCATCAAAATGGAAGTCATGGGTCTACAGTTATCGTAAGGTAGAGATGTCTGACCTTTATGTAGGAATCGATCTGCTTTGCTCCACACAGGACAGGTATTTTGAATACTCATTCCGAGTAAGACCAAATGCTGACTATCAAACGATAAAAATGAAGATAGAGGGTTCAAGTGGACTATCTATTGATGAGACTGGAAATTTAATAATGCATACCAGATTTGGTCAGATCAGTCATTCGGCCCCTGTCTCTTGGTATGAACTTGATGGTAACAAAATAAAGGTTAATAGTTCTTTTAAACTGGAAGGAGATTTGGTGTCTTTCGAAGTGGAGAAAATACCGGAAGGTGCAACTTTGATCATTGATCCTTCTTTGACGTTTTCAACGTTTACTGGGTCTATAGTAGACAATTGGGGATTCACAGCTGCTCCTGACCCCAATGGTAATCTGTTTGGTGGAGGTATTGTTTTTGGAACCGGTTACCCATTAACTACGGGAGCTTATGACGTAACTTTCAATGGAGGTACAGGAACGTACCCTTTTGACATCGGAATAACGAAATTTAACGCAACAGGAAATGCATTGATCTATTCGACCTACATCGGTGGATCAGGAAATGAAACGCCATCCAGTATTGTTAGCTCGACTACCGGAGAATTATTCTTGTATGGAGTAACGTCTTCTACGAACTTTCCAATGGCCGGTACCCCATACGATAACACGCACAATGGCGGACCTAATGAGACGGAGAACAACTTGAATTTCAATGGTGCCGACATCTATGTTGCAAGACTGAATGCCACAGGAACGGCATTAATTGCATCAACGTATATTGGTGGTTCTAATTCAGATGGTTTAAATACCAATGTGCTTCAGTACAATTACGGTGATCAATTTAGGGGGGAGATCATTCTAGATGCTTCCAATAATGTCTATGTAGCTTCGACTACTTTTTCTGGGAATTTTCCAGTGTCCGGTGGGATGCAATCAGGTATTGCAGGAATGCAGGACGCAGTGGTGTTTAAAATGCCTCCAACTTTAAGCTCGCTCACTTGGAGCACATTCTTCGGGGGAACAGGATATGAAAGTGGCAATGCACTTGAAATTTCATCAACGGGTGACATCTACTTTACGGGAGGAACTACGTCCACGAACCTCCCTATAACCTTTGGAAATGATCTCACGGCAAATGGAGGTTTATCCGATGGTTATCTTGTTCGATTGAATGGAACAACCGGAGGGTTCATGAGTGGAACCTATTTAGGTCAAAATGAATACGATCAGGCCTATTTCGTTCAACTTGATATTGATGATAAAGTATATGTTCTGGGGCAAACACAATCTTCTTGGGCGATCTCCCCTGGTGTGTATGGTAATCCAAATTCAGGTCAGTTTATCCAAAAATTCTCTACCAACCTTACTACAATTGAATGGACTACAATGATAGGCGCTGGAACAGGGAATGTAGAGATATCACCTACTGCATTTCTGATCTCTGATTGCTACGATATTTATCTGGCGGGCTGGGGAGGAATATTAAACCAGAACACATCGTATAGTCAAGCAACCATGTCAACGACGAATGGATTTCCGGTGACCAGTGGCCCAGATAACATGGCTTTTCAAACGAACACGAATGGGAGTAATTTCTGGATTGGGGTGCTTGGACAAGACGCTGATCAATTGAAATATGCCACTTTTATGGGAGGCGTAACGACGAGTTACAACCACGTCGATGGGGGAACAAGTCGATTTGACAAATCGGGTAGGATCTATCATGCGGTGTGTGGGGCTTGTGGTGGAAATGATTATGGATTTACGAGTACACCCGGCAGTTGGTCTCCAGCGAATCCAAGTCCGAATTGTAACCTTGCAGCTTTTAAGTTCGAATTGGCCCAAATAGAAGCAATTGTTTCCGAGCCTGAACCTTTGATTTGTTTACCTGATCCAGTGATATTCAACAATAACAGTGCAAATGGAAATTCATTCTTTTGGGATTTCGGTGATGGTTCAACCTCAACAGAAGTAAATCCTGTACATTATTATGCTGGTCCTGGGAATTATACAGTGACCTTGGTTGTTGCCGATTCAAACGGTTGCTTTTCTCCGGATTCTGTGCAGTTTGAAGTGAATATTGGCGACTTTCAAGGCGGAGTGATTCAACCACCAGGACCAATTTGTCCAGGAGACTCCTATCAGCTCGAAGCATTTGGTGGTTCAGTATACTCATGGTCACCAGCTGGTTTGGTAGATGATCCAACAAGTCCGACTCCGTATACCACACTTGATCAAACAACAACCTTTACAGTTGTGATAAGCGACAGCTGTGGTATTGACACCGTTCAGGTGACGGTTCCTGTCTTGCCTTTTGACCCTGTTATTTCGCCTGATACGTCAGTGTGTATTGGCAATTCAGCCTATTTGTATGTTTCCGAAGGTGATGTCTTTACTTGGAATCCATCCGGCGATCTGAATGACTCAACTATTCAGAATCCCATTGCGACTCCTACAGTTACCACGACCTATACAGTTCAGGTGCAATCTACTGAAGGTTGTGAATTTACTGATCAGGTAACTGTATCGGTATTCTATGACCCTCCAATACCCGTCATGCCCGATTTTTTAGAAGTTTGTGAAGGGTCTTCTACTACTGTCACAGTTTCAGGAGGAGATACTTATGTATGGTCTCCGAATCAAAATATTTCTGCAACTACAGGATCGACAGTCATAATTACTCCGCAAAGTGATATGTATTATTATTGTGATTTCTTCAATGCCTGTGGATATGCCACAGATAGTGTTTTTGTCGATGTCGTAAATGCAGTCATAGATGCATGGAACGATACGATTATTTGCCCGGGTGAAGTTGCAACTATTTGGGCGACTGGAGGTGTTTCATATTCATGGTCTCCAACTTCAACGATATTGACTAATCCAAATGCTTCTCTTGTACAGGTTAGACCACAACAACCAACCGAGTATACAGTAATTGGAACGGATGCGAACGGATGCACAAATAGTTCGTCTGTCTTCGTTGATCTTTACCCTGCGCCATTTGTCCAGACATCACCGGATGTATTTGCTTTTTATGGCGATGTCATTCCGTTGGATGCTGAAGGTAATTCAGACGGGACATATGTATGGACTCCAGCAGAATTTTTAAGCTGTGTGTCGTGTCAATCTCCAACCACCTCTCCTGATCAGAATATTTCCTATCTGGTAACATTTATGGATGAGAATGGTTGTATTGCCTGGGATAGCGTTACGATTCACTACGACCCTATACTTTATATTCCTAATACATTCACACCAGATGGTGATGAACATAATAATGTTTTTCAGGTCATAGGTTCTAATATCGAATCTTTCGAACTTTTGATTTATAACCGTTGGGGTGAATTGATCTTTCAGATGAACTCTTTTGATGATTACTGGGATGGAACGTATGAAGGAGTAATGTGTCAGGATGGTACATACACTTGGAAGATCCAGTATTACGGTTATGAAACAGATGAAATGTTTGAACAAACAGGTCACATAAATCTGATCAGATAGAAAACAAAAAAGGGAAGTAAAACTTCCCTTTCATAATATTTGATTACATCTTAAATAAATCTTTCGTCTGCTTCCATTACATGTCCACAAGCTTTACATGTTCTCATTTCCAGTGAAGTGTAAAACTCTCTGAATCTTGGCAGGAAGTCCTTTTCAATATTTTCCAGTTTGAATTTGTATTCTTTTAAGGGATGATTACATTCCTCGCAGAACCACATTAATCCGTCGATCAGATCAGTTCCTTTTCTAACTTTTTCAACGACTAATCCAACCGTATTTGGTCCTCTCATAGGCGAGTGAGGAATATTTCCGGGAAGAAGGAACATATCACCCTGTTTGATCTGAATGTCTTTTGCTTTTCCGTCCAATTGAACACGAACAGTAATATCACCTTCGATCTGATAGAATAGTTCTTCGCTTTCGTTATAATGGTAATCTTTACGTGCATTTGGTCCACCAACGATCATCACAATAAAATCTCCGGCTTCCTTATAAAGATTAACATTTCCCACTGGGGGCTTAAGAAGATCTCTGTTTTCATCGATCCATTCTTGAAGATTAAAAGGCATCAACATGACGTTCAAATTTTTATTAAAAGTAATTATTATGACTGAAATAGAAATAAAAAAAAGGGCAGTCAAACGACTGCCCTTTCTGATGTTGAGTCAATTACTGGAGAACAACTTTGAATGTTTTTTCAGCATTCTCGTTGTATACTTTAATAAAGTACACTCCTGTCACTTTATCTTTAAGATCGATCTCAGTAGTTGTTGTACCATTGATCGCCCCTTCCTTAGAGGTGATCACACGACCATCGATATCTGTCACTTCATAGCTGAATACTTCTGTTGAACCAAAGTTAGCAACATTGAAGACAGCATTGGAAGGGTTTGGATGAACAGTCATATCACTGAAATACATTTCCTGGATATCTAGATAATTACATGTGCTTAAAACATTAACAAGTACTAATGCAGTATCATCCGGACAAACACCATTTCCTGTAACGTAATCGTAGTTAAACTGTCCAGGGATGTTCGATGCTACGATCTCTGAATTAGACAACGGCTGGTTCGAAGGATCATACCATGTTCCACCTAGATCAACATTTCCAGAAAGACCAGAAAGTAGATCAACAGGCTCGTTACGACAAACTGTGATTGAACCATCAGGACCAGCAGAAGACAATGGGAAGATTTCAACCAATGCAATCACTGAGTCATATGCACAACCATCAGTCAATCTGTATTCGAATTCAAATGGAATGTTGTATGCAAGACCTGCAGAATTCCAAATATTATCCGTTAACTGAGTTGCAGCAGCAGCGTTAATAGCTGTCCATACACCACCTGCATCATTTCCTGTGATTCCATCAAACAAGTCAACCTCTCCGCCGGTACACACTTCTAAAGTAGAAGAATAATCACCAGCATTTAAGTTGATTGGGATGATCGAAATTACGTGGTTGCCTGTTGTAGCTGAGTTACCATCGTGTAGAAGATAGTATGTAGCGCCAGGTGTTAAACCACAAACTGTATAGTTCGGAGCTGCAGCATTGTTAACCATTGAGTTATCATTTGCAGCGACCAGTTCAAATGTAGCATAGTCACCACAATCTGTTACTGTATAAATTGCCGATTGACCTGCATACGTGTTACCAACATTGTGGTTGACGCGTACATTACCAGATGCTGGAGCTTCAAACATATACCAAGTAGTGTTGTTCAATGTTGAATTACCCCAACCAGTCTGGGTTTGGAAACCAGTAGCTCCAGGAGCGATTGCTGATTCACCTGTTCCAACTGTTGCACCAGCATTGTTAAACATGTAAACAGTTCCATCAGCCATTAGCATTTCTGCTCCACAAACAGAGTCAGTTGTTAGAGGCATAACGAATGAGAATGGTCCAGCATAATTAGAAGTATCAGTTCCACATTCTGCTTGAACGTAGTATTGATATACTCCTCCACCCATAAAGGATGCATCTGCAATTGTGTCAAATAATTCAACACTACCAGTTGCAACCTCAGTACCATTGTAAAGCTCAAAACCTGTCATTCCATACTGGATATTGAAACCACTCAAGCCATTCGGAGCACCTACTACTTCAGTCCAGTTCCAAGCAGCAAATAAAGAATCAACTGCCGTAGCGTTTGTCCCTCCTGTTGGTGTGTTACACCATGGAAGAGTTTGGAATTCAACCAATAAACCTGGTGAAGTTAAATTGTCTGCTTGACACTCAGAATAGATATAAACATCATAATTCGTCATTTGTGTCAAACCTAATATGTTCACACTAGGTGCAGAAGTTGTCAATGTTGTTCCTCCTGTCGTAGGATCAAATCCTGCAGGGCCATAAATTACAGTCCACTCAGTTTCACCGTACAGACCAGCAGTCCAGTCAATAATTACTTCTTCCTGGAATGTTGTCACAACTGGACTCATTGGATTCGGACATAATTCATTGTAGAAGTGAACACATGAATTATTTTGAAGATATGTTTGGCTAGTTGTCGATACAGTAATATCAGTTGGACCAGAAACACCAATATCAGCATTCCCACCAAAGTCATCTGCTGGAATATCTCCAAAGACAACATCATCATATACAAAATAAATCTCATTTGTTGCTTCGTAAAACTGAACCTGGAACGTAACTGTACCTGCTCCATTTGACCAGTTGTTACTATTCTCCCACTGAACAATAAAGATCTGGCTTGGAGCAGTACCAATCACTTCCCAATAAACGTTTCCAGTCTCGTCATCAAGGTCATCACCCCAAGGGAAGATATAACCGTCAGCTAAGGTATTAAAGTTACCTCCGTATCCTACGTTTCCAGTAAGAGTTCCTAATTGGATACCTCCATTGTTTCCAACTGTCAGAACTGTAACGTCAGTTCCTTGATAATTAAACGGAATAGGCATTGTTAAACCAGCTTCACCATCATCAATCAAGTTAAGATCAGTTCCTGTAGCTGAAATATCAACGAAATCAACATCCGGACACATATTATCCCAAGTAAAGAATCCCTGGTTTGTAGAGAACGTTTCAGGACCACCAGCTGTACTATTCGAACCACAATCGGCGGTAACATAAACGTCATATTCCGTATCTGCAGATAATCCAGTTAATGTAACTGAAGTTGTAGATGCGTTAACCGTCGTACCCGATCCAGGAGTGAATCCAGAAGGCCCATATTCAACAAACCACTGAATCTCATCGCCGTCTGTTGACCAAGAAACATCAGCAGTGAAATATAAAATATTGGTTACAGTGATGTTGTATGGAGCAGATGGTTGTCCGATGACCAACTCTTCGGAAGAGCTAATCAATCCATTGTTATCCATAACAACTACATCATAAGTACCAGAAGTGAGGTCAGTTGGAATTGGTCCAAATGCTCCACCATTAATTGAATATGTAAACGGTGCGTCACCACAGCTGATTGCTCCTAAAGAGAACGACCCATTGTTATTCCCATTACATGTTGCATCGATTGGAAGAAGTTCAACAAGAACATCACTCACGCTAACAGTTACCATTTCAGTAGAAGTTGAGTAACATCCGTTTAATTCAGTTGCAGCATAGAAATTATAAGCACCATTTGATGAGGCTGGCATTACCGATGACCCTACCGTTTCATATGGTGAATTGGCGCCGACCAAGGATCCCCCTGTTGGCGCATCAAACCATGCAATTGTGTATGGTGATTGAACTGTTGAAGGCACCTCATATGTAAATGTCAATGCTGCAGTCATGGTAACAAAGTCAGATAAACCGTCAGCAGGACTATCAGCTGATACCACTGATACTGAAGTGAACGGCCAGTAAGCATTTAAGTTGAAAGCTGCTTGGTTACATTGTTGTGTTGCAACAGTCACCCCATCAACAACAATACTGTAGAAGTACCAGGCCGTACATTGGGCACCTATTGATGCTGCAAGTGTAACGTTAGAAACATTTTCCCCGGCAGGAACACAAGAGAAATCAGTAACGGTTGCTGTAACGCCCGTATCATCATTTCCTGAAGCTGAAGAGGTCGCTGTTGTACAAGTAAGGTTTGAATAGTCTACAGGCACATCTGCTGTGATTTCTTGAGAAGGGGCACCTGAACAAATGAAATATGCGTTTTCAGAAACAGAAGGAGCCGGAGGAACAACTGTAGCATCAACACCAATGATTACTTCAATAGAAGGACTCAATAACCCGGTGTTGTCTTGAATGACTACATCATAAGATCCTGCAGTAAGGTTGGTAGGAATCGGTCCAAATGCACCACCGTTAACAGAATAAGTAAATGGCTCTATACCACAAGTTATATTGATAACATCAAATGAACCATTTGAATATCCTATACATGTTTCGTTCATTGAAACAATTTCAGCATTCACGTTTGAAACGTTCACAGTTAGCATTTCACTTGTTGCCGAATAACAACCGTCAAGGAAAGTGCTCACGTAAAAGTTGTAAGATCCTTCAGTTGCCGCAGGCATTACTGAAGACCCAACTGACTCAAAGCTTGTGCCTGTGCCAATTTCAGCTCCATTAGATGCAGCATCTTGCCATGAAAGACTGTAATTCGGTTGCACAGGAGCAGGTGAATCATATGTAAACGTTAAGGCAGCTGTCATTGTAACAAAGTCACCAGCATTGTCAGCTGGATTATCAGCTGATATTACTGATACTGAAGCGAACGGCCAATACGCATTTAAGTTGAAAGCTGCCTGATTACATTGCTGTGTAGCCACAGTCACCCCATCAACAACAATACTGTAATAGTACCAGCTTGTACATTGGGTTCCTATTGATGCTGCAAGTGTAACGTTAGACACATTTGCCCCGGCAGGAACACAAGAGAAATCAGTAACAGTTGCTGTAACGCCCGTATTATCATTTCCTGAAGCTGAAGAGGTTGCTGTTGTACATGTTAGTGTTTCCATTAAAACTGGGACTTCAGCATTCAATATTTGAGAAACATCTCCCGTACAAATAAAGTACTCATTGTCTTCAACAATTGGAGATGCAGGGATAACTGAAGAAGCTGCTCCAACAACCAGCGTAATAGGGGAGCTCATCAAACCGCCATTGTCCATTGCAACAACAGAGTATGTTCCACTTGTCAAATCAGCAGGAATAGCGCCAAAAGCACCACCATCGATACTGTAAGTGAAAGGTGCAGTGCCACAATTCACTGTTCCGAGGGCAAATGAACCGTCACCGTAACCAATACAAGATTCATTAATTGGATCTAAAGTTACAACTACATCATTCACAGATACGATAGCTTCTGCAGCAGCTGTTTCAGGACACACATCCAAAGTTTCAGTTGCATAAAAAGAAGTTGTCGCAGTAAGTACTGGAGTTGTATATGTAGTACCTGTTCCTAAAAGGTTTCCAGAAGTTGCTGCATCATACCAATTAATTGTCCCTCCTCCAGTTGGGGTAGCCGTTACAACAGCAGTTGAACCTGAACAAGTAGAAGCGCCAGAAGTAAGAGGTGCTGCACTTGGACAATTAATAAATCTATAAATTTGACCAGTTGCTGGCTTTACAGTAATGTTATTAGTAGAGGCAGTAGTGCTAGTTGTAGGACTTGCAGAAGAGTTTTGAAGAGAAAGGTAATCTGTCGTAGCCACCCCCATTAATCCAATACTAGCACCTGCAGAACCAGCAGGATTACCTGCGTCAGGACCTTGTGCATAGATAAAATCAATGATGTTCGACGTTTCGTAGAGTATTACCTGAAAGCTAATTGCATTAGCAGAAGAGCTCCAGTTCCATTCCATATTCTTCCATTCAACTGTTAGCGTTCTGTTTGGGGCAATACCGTTTAATTGGTAAGTGACACCTGCAGAACATTGCAAGTCATCCCATAAAGGCGCTAGACCCGGTCTCGCTGCCGCGGTCGCTGTTGCCAAGTTGTTGGCAGCAGTGGTAGTACCTGTAGCGTTAAACGTTAAAAGACCGTTTGAATTCGCTCTCAACTGAGTGTAGGTAACTCCGCCATAAACGAAATTGAAGCCGATAGGAAATGCCGTTGAGATAGCATCATCAGCTGTCGCAGTCAATGAAGTTGCAGTTCCCCCAACTAATGGAGTGTAGGTGCCACTTAAAGGAAAAAAACTGTATCCATTAACCTGGGACCACAAGGAGCTGCTGGTCGCAGCGATAAAAGCTAGAAGTATAAATATACTCCTTCCTTTTAAGTAATAATTTTTCATAAACCAATCATTTTTATTTGAAATGCAAATTTAACTAATATCAAACCTGAATAACAACCTACGTAACAATTAGTTTTCCTAAAGGGCACATAAATGACAATTTACAGGGTTGCAGTGAATATTTTAACACATTCACTTATTCTGTTAGGGCTAAAATGTATCTTCGTGAAAATATTTGGATCATGAATTTGGATTTGAAAGGAAAAACAGCGATCGTTTGCGGAAGTACACAGGGAATTGGTAAGGCTGCAGCAGAAGAGCTCTCTAAATTAGGCGCAAATTTAGTGTTGATCGCTCGAAATGAAGAAGCTCTGCAGGCATCCGTTACTGAATTGGTAAATTCTGGAGATCAAGCTCACTCCTATGTAGTCGCTGATTTTTCGAATCCTCAAAATGTAAAAACTGCCATTGATTCTTATGTTTCTGAAGGGGGTGATTGCCATATCCTAATTAATAATACTGGTGGCCCAAAAGGAGGGGCAATTAAAGATGCGACTGTAGCTGAGTTCTTATCGGCGTTTAATCAGCATTTGATCTGTAATCATATTTTAATGCAGTCATTAACTCCATTAATGATCAAGAATGGTTACGGTAGAATAATTAATGTGATCTCCACAAGTGTGAAACAACCGCTGCCAAACCTTGGTGTGTCAAATACCATTCGCGGTGCGGTTGCCAACTGGAGCAAAACGCTTGCGAATGAATTAGGTGGTTATGGGATCACCGTAAATAACGTTTTGCCGGGAGCAACCAATACGTCAAGATTAAAAAGTATTGCCGGCGTAAAATCAGAATTAACCGGACAGTCGGTTGATGATATTTTTTCTGAAATGGGAGCTGAATCACCAATGAAAAGAATTGCCGAGCCAGAAGAGGTTGGAGCAACAATTGCTTTTTTAGCTTCTCCTGCAGCGGGTTATATCAATGGAATTAACGTACCTGTAGATGGAGGAAGAACAAAATCCCTGTAATTATTTCAGGAGATTTATATGTCCTACGATCTTGATCTCTCTTCCTGAGTTCGTCATATAAGTGATCTTCCACGTGTAGGTGCCGTCTTGTTGCTTAATCCCCTGGTAGGTGCCGTCCCATTTGAAGTCCATTTCATTTGATTCAAAGATCAATTCACCCCATCGATTAAAGATGGTCACACTTGCCCGATCTACGCCATAGAAACTAGCTGAAAAATAACTGTTGTCTCTATGTCCATCCGGAGTGAATGCGTTTGGTACATAGACATAATATGCCTCTTCAATACCAATTGGATAAGTTACAGTATCCCTACAGCCTTTCTCATCGATGGCAATTAAGGTAATGTAATAGCTACCGGGATCTTCATACGTATTGCTTGGATTTACTTCAGTCGAAACATTCCCATCACCAAATTCCCAGAAGTAATCAACGGCATTCAATGAAGTATTTGTGAATGTAACTGGAACATCATCAAATAAAAGTGGGCTTGATGCATAAAAATCTGCCGTTGGTCTTACCACAGTAACAGTAGTTGATCCATTAACTGTGAACGTTTGACATTCATCTGAAACGATCACGCCATAGGTTGTTGTCGTACTTGGGTGCACCCAAACTGTGCTTGTTGTTTCCCCAGAGTGAGGCCATACATAGTAATATTGTCCGTAACCTCCACTAACTGATGCACTAATTTGAATGCTGTCACCTGGACAGATGTCAACTGCTGGAGACATGGTCACGACGAGTGGTGGGCTTGTTATGGTATAAAGCACGGATGCTGTTTGACTAATTCCACATTGATCGGTAACGACCACTTGATAGTTCGTTGTTGC
>CALCCB010000087.1 GCA_937899625.1 uncultured Bacteroidota bacterium | reverse complement strand
TGTTCTGGGACTTCCTATTCCAACTGTAGAATTAGTGCGTAACGGTGCCAGCGCGGTAGTTCTCGCATCATCGAGCAATGAAAATACACCTGAGTTTACAGGAGTTGATAAGGCAGCCACCTACAGTCAATCTGATTTCGGAATCTTTGGAAAACCAAATACTCGTCCATACCGAAGAATGGCTGTGGCTTTGACCTATGGAACAGAAGGAACTTCTGAACTGGTTGAAAAGGCGAAAAAAATTGCGGCGGAGATTAACGTAAAATAATTACTTAGTTTCATTCATCAACCCAAGTGACAGCTTCATTCTGATCACTCGCTTCGCGGCTTCATCCACTTTCATCCTGAATTCAGGATCTGCATGATACTTCGCAAGGATCTGCTTATGCGCTCGTCCTGCATCAACCGGCATTAAAACGATATCGCATCCTGCCTTTACAGCTTTGACTTCACATTGAGGAATACTCACTACTCCACCCATATTCATGGCATCGGTAACGATCAACCCTTTGAAACCATACTCTTCTCTTAACAGCTTGGTAACGATCGTTTCTGAAGTCGTTGCAGGCATCCCTTTCGTATCGTATTTCGGATTGTTTTTCACAGCAATGTGAGCGACCATCACAGATAAAACTCCGTTTTTGATCAACGTTGGGTAGTTTCCAATTTCTTTCAATTCTCCATCGATCATCTGCAAGGCCTTGTGCGTATCCCCTGATACTAATCCGTGGCCAGGGAAATGCTTCGCAGTTGCTATGATGTTGTGTTGCTGCGTCTGTTGAATGAATGCATCCGACCATGGAATGATGTTCGCAGGAACCGAACCAAAACTTCTGAAACCTACCGTTTTGTTTGGAGACATGTCTACTACCGGTGAGAAATTGTAATTGATCCCAATTTCATTTAAATCCTTTGAAATGATATCTGCCACTTCCCTAACCTCGTCGATAGATGTCAATTCATTGGCCTTTTTAACCGGCGTAGAACCTGTGATCTTGCGGTTGACAAGACTTGGCTCGGCATCAGCACTATACAAGAAAGGAAGCGCGCCTAGTGAATCATTCATCCCTTCGAATTCGTTGATCCAGTTCGTAAATTGTTCTTTCGTTCCGTTCAACATTAATATTCCACCAATCTGTCTCTTATTGATCAGTGATTTGATCGTTGCTTCTGTTTGACCTAATCTTCCTATTGCAGGCATGATCAATTGCGCCACGATTGCCGTATCATCAAGAGTACTGAAGATTCGCTCAACATCCTGATCCAACTGTTCGTTGTCAGAAAGAAAATCTGTAATCTTAAATTCAACCGATGCCTTCTGCTGGTCAACCTTCACGATCGTGTCGGTAGTTTCAGCCTTTGCCTCCTTTTTGGTTTCTTGATTTTCAGACTGAGCACATCCCTGAAAGATCAATGCGAAACAAACTGCAGAAAGGAGGAAATTATTCATGGTTAAAGATTTTATTAATGTACCATCCAAAATTAAGGCGGTTTGACATACCCCTACCTCTGAAATTATCGGTTTTTTGAACAGTGTTGTTGTCAATAACCATTTCATATCCAAAAAGAGGGTGTTTTTCCATGTTCGCAGTCATTTTTGATAGCAACCCAAAGCGCATGTCATAAAAGATCAGTGTATCTTCTCCTTTCATTTCTGTGGTATAAGATCCTTTGGAAATAAACTTTAAGGTTTCGGAATAGTTCTTTCCTTTCCACCTTAGCTGATCCAAAGGAGCTTGATTTTTGGGAACAGTATCAATATCCATCTTTTCAAACGGATAAAAGAGAGATTTGTAACCCACATAAAAGTTCTTTTCATCCTCAACCAGCATCATCCAGTAAAATGAGGTCAATGGCATAGGGGTTACCATATCCGTCTTTATTTCGTAACCTGCCTCTTTAAAATTTGAAGTCGTACCCGACAGAATAAAAAGTTTAACGATCACACCCCACATCAAATACCCGGAAGAATAGTAAATACCAGTCATATTCCATTTCCTTCTTCTTTCTGACTCGCGTTTCATAAAAAGCGCTACCAATAAGAAGAACATAAACGGCAACGTATAAAGAGGATCGACCACAAAAACAGTGTTAAAAGTGATCCTTGTGGAAATAGGCCACAAGAATTCAGTTCCATAATTGGTAAACATATCAAGGATCGGATGAGTAATTAAAGCCAGAAACCACAGCCACCTCCAGGTTTTAAGCTCATATCTCTTTTTGTACAAATGATAGGTCAACCAGGCGAACACGGGTCCGAAGATGACAGAAAATAAGATCGAATGTGAAAATCCTCGATGCACTAGTGCCGCATCAATGGGATGATAAAATGCTCTTAAAAAGACGTCCAAATCAGGTATGGTACCCGCTATCGCCCCCCACATGGCTGCCTTCGCTCCCATCTTTCTTCCTGCCACGGCCTCTGCCACTGCTGCACCTAAAACGACCTGAGTCAATGAGTCCATATCTTCTCTAAAGTATTGTTCAATTCCACTAACAAACGGGAACGAAGATAGTTTCAAGTGGTTATATTTGTAGGAAAAAATTACAAGAATGAAAAATGTTGCAGTGATCGGTGCAGGAACTATGGGGAATGGAATTGCCCACGTTTTTGCTCAAACAGGATATCAGGTAAACTTGATCGATCTTTCTCAGACAAGTCTGGATAAAGGATTGGCGACCATCTCCAAAAACCTTGATCGTCAGGTTGCGAAGGAAGTGTTATCTGAGGCTCAGAAAAATGAAACACTTTCCAGGATCAAAACCTTCACTTCTATGGAAGAGGGTGTAAAAGGAGTTGAACTAGTTGTTGAAGCTGCAACAGAAAACATAGATCTAAAGCTGAAGATCTTCGCTGATCTTGATAAATTGACTTCTCCGGAAGTAATCCTTGCTACGAACACATCTTCGATCTCAATTACGAAGATCGCTAGTGTTACGGGAAGAGCTGATAAAGTGATCGGAATGCACTTTATGAATCCTGTGCCTGTTATGAAGTTGGTTGAGATCATCAGAGGTTACTCTACATCAGATGAAGTAACGAACTTGATCATGGATCTTTCAAGAAAATTAGGCAAAGTACCTGTTGAAGTAAATGACTATCCTGGTTTCGTTGCGAACCGTATTTTGATGCCAATGATCAATGAGGCGATCTATACCTTGTTTGAAGGTGTTGCCGGTGTTGAAGAAATTGACACGGTGATGAAGCTTGGAATGGCTCATCCAATGGGACCACTTCAATTGGCAGATTTCATTGGATTAGACGTATGTCTGGCGATCCTTGAAGTGTTGCACGATGGATTCGGAAATCCAAAGTATGCTCCGTGTCCGTTATTGGTAAACATGGTTACTGCCGGAAAGAAAGGAGTTAAAACAGGTGAAGGTTTCTATTCATGGACACATGGAACAAAAGACCTGATCGTAGCTGATAATTTTAAGAAGTAAACAGATATTTCAAATTGAAAAGGTCACTTTTAGTGGCCTTTTTTTTTATTTCTCCAAAAACAGATCTTTCATCACGATCCCCTCTGAGGTGATCATATCGAAATGCAACATTTGAGCGATCGTGGCTGAAATATCGATCTGTTCGTACTTGTTTTCAAGAACTACATTGCGCTTAAAATCTGGACCCAAAGCGATCAGATACATTTGTCGGCAACCTTCACAATTGTCTCCATGCGAAACAAATCCATCTTTTCTTCCATCCAAATGACGACCATGGTCATTCGTTATGATCAATGATGTTTTACCGCTGTAAATGGAATCATTTTGGATAAAATCCCACAATTCTTTTGCTGTTCGATCTGTATTTCGAAGACCTTTCAAATATCCTTGCCAGTCATTCTGATGCCCTTTCACATCTACTTCCAATAAATTGATCAGAACCAGCTTTGGGTGATATTGTTTCAATAATTTTTGCGCATCCCTCCAGGTATAGACATCCGAAGTGTAGCCCTCTCCTTTTCCATCCGTGCCACAATACATAAAAGGCCTGTATTGCCCTCGCCATTTCTTGTCCTTTGTATCTGTCAGGATCGAAAGTTTTCCTTTCGAAGCGATCACCATTGCCTGAGTGGAATCGAATCCGGAATTTTTCAAAAAATACTGAAACATGGAAGGTCTTTTTGGCAATTCCTCGCCATTATTATTGATCCTTTGATAGTGCCCCGTTGTGATTGCAGAGTGCCCTGCATTCGTGTAGGTTGGACCATTATTTCTGAATCCCTTGATCAACACACCTTGCGGAGCCAGTTCTTTAGACAGGTTTGGGATGTAACGACAACTATCATCTCCAAAAGTCTCTGTAAGCCGTGGCCCATCAATGATCAATACAATTATATTCTCCGTTTGATATTTTCTGACAACTTCATGAACTTCGACTTTGTGTGTAAATGAAAATGCGGCAACTCCAAGGAGAAGTACGAATAAGATCGATATTTTATAATTCTTCAATAGCATTAAGGAAACTTAGGGAATTTCGAAAAATCTCTTTTTCGTTTTTCAAGAAAGGCGTTCCTTCCTTCTACCGCTTCATCAGTCATGTATAGCAATCGAGTAGCCTCTCCTGCATATACTTGCTGACCAACTAATCCGTCGTCTATCAAATTGAATGCAAATTTTGACATTTTGATGGCTGTAGGACTTTTCGTTAGTATTTCCTGAGCCCATTCAAAAGCCACTTTTTCCAGATCTTCATGAGGAACAACGGCATTTACCATTCCCATTTCGAAAGCTTCCTGTGCCGAGTATGATTTACCCAGGAAAAAGATCTCTCTTGCTCTTTTTTGTCCTACCTGACGAGCAAGATAAGCCGAACCAAAACCTCCATCTACACTGGCTACATCTACGTCCGTCTGCTTGAAGATCGCATGTTCTTTACTCGCTAACGTAAGATCACAAACAACATGTAGGCTATGTCCACCTCCAACTGCCCAACCCGGAACTACAGCGATCACCACCTTATTCATGAAACGGATCTGACGCTGAACATCCAAAATATTAAAGCGATTGACGCCATCTTCTCCTTTATACCCTGTCGTAGATCTTACTCGCTGATCTCCACCGGAACAAAAAGCCCAACCGCCATCTTTTGGAGACGGTCCTTCACCTGAAATCAAAACAACCCCAATTTCCTGAGACTCATGACTGATGATCAGCGCTTCAAGTAATTCTGAAACTGTTTTAGGCCGAAAAGCGTTTCTGCACTCAGGTCTGTTAAATGCTATTCTTGCTACTCCGTCACAATACCTGAAGGTGATGTCCTCGTATTCCTTAATAGTTGTCCAGTTCATGTTTTATTGATTGGTTCGGCAAAATTAGTATTTCCTGCCGATCAGTTTTTTAACCAGTTGCTTTAACCACAATACAGGGTCAAAACGATGTGTTTTTCCTACGGAACGAATGAAGGTTTCTGTCCATTTGGCTGAGTTTTTCAGATCTACCCTCAAAACCGGAATCCCATAAAAGTCATTATTCTGCACGCAATTCTTCTCGATCAAATAAGCTTGTAGCTCATCCAGATCAGTAACCACGCCCATTTTTTTGGTGTAGAAGATCAAATTCTTCTCATATGTTTTCTCCTCGTCAGCCACTTTGATCTTCCAGTAATATGCTTTTCGGAATTTAACATTCAATCGCTGCTCAACGAAATGCACGAACGTAAAGCTGTTATTGAAATGTACATCGATGATGACCATTACGGCATTATCATTCTCCAGAAAGCCAAAAATACTGTTCGGACCAAATGTGCTCTCATCCTTCAATTCCGTTAATTCTTCTGCTTTTTTACCCCAGACAAAAACCGAATGAAGCGGATCTTTGGTTCTTTTAAAATCCTTTCTTTTAAACACCCTGTTGGACAATGCTCCTGTTGTAGGCTTCGATCTCAGCAGCTCGAACGTATCTCCATCCCTGAGATTATCTGTATACGCAGGAATGATCAGTGTTCCCAGAGGAATTCTTTGTTGAATCGAATCGATGAATTCATTAACATCAAACTTTACACCCTGACTTTTAAAATAGTTCGCCAGTTTCCCCAGATCAGACGAGAGAAATAACGTATCATCGGGCTTAAGGGCAAATCGATCGATCAGATCACTGTAAAGTTGATCGGTTGAATTCATTATTGAGCAATAAAGGTATAGGTGATGATGCCCTCCTGATTTTTAGCAGCACCGGCAGCATAGTTGAATCTTGACATCCGGGCATATTTCTCAGATTGCTCGACCATACATGGGTCGGAGCTCGTGCTCAAAGAAGGATCACAGGTTGCACTGATGACATCACCATTATTGTTCACTCGAATACGCACCGTGATTTTTCCGGTAGATCCAAACCCACAGGTATATCCCGGATTGCGCACAAACCATTCGTTGTTTTGATGAGGAGTCCTACCCTGAAGTGACCACTTCACCATTACTTCACCTGCATAAGCATTTGGAGAGGACTTGGATGAGGAATTTGTATTCTCGTTCTTTTTATTGATCGTGGTCTCGTTTTTCTTGCGATTCTCCATCTCCTCCTGAAGTTTCTTTCTTTCTTCTACCCCTTTCGCATTTTGAAAAAGCTCCTTCTCATAATCCTTTACAGACTTTTCAGGATCACCGCTACTCTGTGCAGCAGCCCAATCTTCATAGGATTTTTTTCGCTTATCATTAGCATCTTGTGCGATGTTCTTGACATTGGTTGGCTGGAAATCAGCAGGAATTTCCAGATTCTCTTTCAACAAATGAATTTCATCTTCCGGAATATCTATCCTGGACCCTTTATAAAAAGATTCGATCGGAAAATATTCGGTATAGGTCTCCAATTGTAAATACACAAAAACAGCCACATAGACTGTGAGAGCGGCAATAATGCCGTAGATGTACTTATCTATGAAAACCATCAACCTATTCATTCAGATCCTTTTCTTTGATCATTCTCATTTCCTTCTCATAAAAGTAATGGATTTCGTTTTCTTTTACGAGTACAAACATGTCATCCATTCGTATGATCTTGTCGTATTCTATTGGTACGACAATTTCACCTTTTTTGTTCAATAATCCGTACTTCGAAAATTTCGAAACCATCCAGAATGCATTATTCACATCAACAATTGAACCGTATTCGAGCGGAACAATAACAGATCCCTTCGGATCTATTACACCTTGAGCACCACCAAGTTCGACAATTGCGAATCCATTCAGAAAACTTTCTGCATACTCATATGCCGGCTTCATGATCTCTTTACCCGCTTTATCCATATATCCCCACCCTTTTCCTTTCGAAAAGGCGATCTTGTCCGAAACACTTCCGAGATCCTGAAAAATATTGGGAATGATCAATTTACCTGTCGGATCGATGACCGCGTATTTGCCTTTGTATTTCACAATCGCAAATTTGTCCTTAAAACTTCCTTTATCCTGATAGTTCGGGAAGAGATCAAATTTAGGAGCAATCACAACATTCCCTTTTTGATCCAGGTATCCGATATAATCATCTTTTACTATTAAAGCACGGTCTTCCACCAGATCACCGATCTCCTGGAATTGCGCCTCCAGATAAACGCTGCAATTGCGGTACATCAATCCATAGTTTCCATTGCTCTCATAGATCAACAAGGAGTCATTAAAGAAACGGATGTCATTGTAACCCGGTGGCACAAGGTATGTTCCGTAAATATCGACAAATGCCTCTTTTTCTTCCTTCACCACTTTAGCCTTGTCATCATTAAAGCTGAATGCTTCGTCAAACTGGTGAGGGATTCTCAGGTTCGCATTTTTATCATAGTAGCCATACAATCCATTTTTACTGGCATAGATCAGCCCTCCACTTAGATTTCCAAGATCTTCGAATTCAAAATCAAATACGACTACCCCGTTTCGATCGATCATCCCCAACAGCTCATTCAACTCAACAACAGCTCTACCCTGATCAAAATCGAGCGCATTGTCATACGTTAATGGAATTTTCACGCGATTTCCTTTATCGATGAACCCAAACTTATTGTCTTTTGAAACGACTGCAAGTCCTTCTTTAAAAAACCCTGTATAATCGTATTCCGGCTCAATGATCACCGTGCCTTCAAAATCTATATAACCATACTTGCCTTCTTTCAGATAAGGGAGCAACTCTCTCTTTGAATAGGTAAAATCGAGTTCGAGTTCCTCTGTATAAGGAAATGACGGATAGGTTAGTTTAAACTCTTCAAATCTTTCCTGAGAATAATCAGACATAAAAAGCTGATAAATCCTTCTCCAAGCTTCTCCGACATTTCTATTCTTAGGATAGGTTTTGACAAAAACCTCAAGACTCGCAATGCTATTTGGTCCGGTTACGATCTCATAGACCCTGTCTTCGGCGAGCTGAGCATAAGGACTTTCCGGATGAGATTTAAGAAAATCCAAGTAGGAAGACAAGTTACCACTATTCGTAAACTCATAATACTGGAATCTAAAGAAATCTTCTTGAGCCTTATTATAAAACTCAGAATCAGGATACCTCTTCAGAAAATCATTCATTATAGTGCTCTTGTTCGTTTCCAAAGCGCTCTGATAGGCTATTGAATCTCTTCGATAATGCGCCAATTCAAATTCTCCTGCCCACGGATGCTCATTCATGAATGAATCATAAGATTTCTCAGAGGGTGACATTGCAGCACGAATGAAATGCTCACTGCTGACTTGACTTCTCAGATCAATGATGCTCAAGTATTCGAAACCAAACACCTTCCACTTTTCTTTCTTTTTCTCCTCCAGCTCACTGAATTTTTCTTCAGCGATCTTTATGTACCTCAACGCCGAATCAATATTGTGAAATGGATTATCCTTCCTGAAATAAATGATTGACAGACCGTAAGCGGCCGCAGAAGGCTGACGTTTTAATGATTTTTCAAAACAAGACTTAGCTTTGAAATAGTTATAGATCTTAAGTGCTTCATAGCCTCTTTCTATCTTTCCCGAATAGCTCTGAAAAGAAATGAGGATCAAAATGAGTATGGCAACAGATCTGAACATTGATGAAATCAAAGTTAGCACTATTCACTAGAAACGCTGATCTTTTCCAATTGTTTTAAAAGAAAAAAGCCCCCGAAATCGGAGGCTTTCATATCTTCAATCGAAATGATTATTTCATTGTACGACCATAACGGTTCTTGAACTTATCAATACGTCCTGCAGTATCGACAAACTGAACAATTCCTGTAAAGAATGGATGAGATTTGTGAGAGATATCCAACTTCACAAGTGGATACTCATTCCCGTCCTCCCAAGTAATTGTTTCGCTTGACGTTGCACATGAAGGACAAATGAAAGAATATTCATTTGACATGTCCTTAAATACGACTAATCTATAATCTTCCGGATGTATATCTTTTCTCATCTTTGAAATATTAATTCAGTTTTTCCCAAAACGGAGTGCAAATATATTGAAACTTTTTTAATCACGATAATTTTTAAAACAAAATAATCCTTCTCTAAAAACGTTAGTTTTGCTGTACATGAATAAAAAAGTATTTCGGTTATTATTCTTTGTGCTTACAGTGTTGACCATTGTAGCAACGAGTTCTTGCAAAAAACCAATTTTGTTTTCCAAAGGCAATCTTGATTTTTCAAAGGACACGGTTGTTTTTGATACTGTTTTCACGACCATAGGATCCACCACTCAGCAGTTCAAGATCTACAATAAGGAAAATAAAACTGTTCTGATCGAAGAGATCGAACTAATGGGAGGAACAGATTCACCTTTCAGGATCAACATTGACGGTTTGAATGAAACGTTGATCGAAAATATAGAGCTTGAAGGGAAAGATAGTCTATATGGCTTTGTGGAGGTTACACTTGAAGTCAATAATCTAACTCTCCCCTTGATCATTGAAGATTCCATTCGATTCAGAACCAATGGGGTTGATCAATATGTAAAACTGGCAGCGTGGGGACAGGATGCTTACTTCCATTACAAAGATTTGAATGATGATATCGATAACCCATGGTTGAATGATAAACCACATGTCATTTATGGATATGCAGCGATCGATTCGGCCAAGACACTAACCATACCTGCAGGAACTCAGATCTATCTGCATAAAAATGCAATCCTATACAATTACAAAGGCACCTTGAACATCAACGGAACTCTTGGAAATGAAGTTGTTTTTCAGGGAGATCGTCTGGAATCCTGGTACGATGACGTAACCGGACAATATTATGGGATCTATTTTCATGAAGCACGTCCCTCAACGATCAATTATGCGATCATTAAGAATGGAACCTCCGGAATCCACTTATATTCTAAGGATCCCAATACTTCAAGTAGTTACACGCTGACGGTTACAAACACTAAGATCTTCAACAATGCCCGTTATGGTGTATTCATATACTCAGGTGCAAAAGTCAAAGCGGAGAACTGTGTAATTGCAAAAAACGGGACACATGCATTACTTGTACTGGAAGGTGGTGACTTTAATTTTAATCATTGCGATCTTGTAGGATATGGTTCTGCGACGGGTCCTGCTGTTGGCATCAGTAACTTTTACAATGATTATGCAAACGGCACCCAGAATATAGGATCGATCAATGAAGGAGTGATCATGAATTCAGTGATCTACGGAAGTCAGGATAGCGAAATTGCATTTGACACCATTCCTGATGCAATGGTTAATATAAATTTTGATATTCATCACTGCTTAATTAAAAGAACCCCAGCTTCAACGGAATCTTTTTATCAGAACATCATTTGGAATTCGAATCCGATGTTCGTCAATACAGGAAACTACGATTTTAAGTTCTATTCCGCGTCTCCATTAAATAACAATGGTATATTTACCACCATTTTCACTGACGTTGATGGTAATCCAAGAAATGATCCTCCAGATATTGGAGCCTATGAAAATTAAAAAGAAAAAGGAGGGCATGAACCCTCCTTTTTTATTTCATTCAAATCAATTCAGCATTACTGAATGATGATCTTTTGAACTCTCTGTGCGTCATGATTTCCAACTCTGACAAGGTAAGTCGCAGCAGGCAGGTCATTTACATCAAATACGTGCTTCATCATTCCTCCCATGATCTTTCCACTTCCTTTACGGATAGAACGACCATTCATTTCAAATAATTCGATCTCAACATTCGCATCGAATTGAACATTTTTCAATTCAACGTTAAGATCACCATTATTTACGTATGCGACCATTTCTGATTCATTCAACTGAGTCTGCGGTGTACCAACAAAATCCTGAACTTCAAAAGAGAAAATTCTTGTTCTTCTGCTTCCACTTGTTCCGATATATTCTCCAGTAAACCAGAATGTAGTTCCATTTGGATCAAGAGACATGTGAGAATAATCACCAAAACGATTTCCACCTGATTGCGCGCTCACTCCAGACACTGCAATTGTTTCCTGAGCCCACATTTGACCAAGCGGTTGCCATGGGAAACGACCTGTATAACCCAAACTTGGAAATGAGTTAGGTCCTGAGATCGAATACGCCAAACCAATGCTTCCATTCATGTCCATTGCAATACTTCCTACAAAACGGCTGTCTCCATCAGAGGGAGCATAAGTTCCTTCCTGATAAACAGAGAATTGTCCAGTAGCCTGATCTTCTCTTAATTCATACCAACGAATACCGCCTGTATTATTATTATCGATATCTGTAACATGACACAACATTACTGTATTGTAATCGCTCCATCTGATGTACTGAGCTCTGAACATGAAGATCGAAGAGATCGCATCCAGTTTTTGAGACGAATTCTTCTGAACGATGTCATTCCAGGACGTTGTAAACACCGAATTAAATGCTGCAGGATAAAGAGTCTGGTGTAAACTCACCGTACTATTTGTAGGTGTATTCCAGTCTACCTCCATTTTAAGTATCTTAATTTGATCCTGAGAGACCCCATTCCAAGAGTCATCCTGAAAATAGAAGAAGTATTGCGGTGTGCCATATGGAGGCAAATCACCGTCAGCGTCCGCTGGAAGTATACATTTGAATCCGTAATGAGAAGAATAAGCATGGTTCAATCCAACCATCGCTGCAGTAGGATCACCAACCAACATCTTTTCGCGCTGGAATGCTGCCAGGTTTTTTTGTCCTGTATTTGTAGTCATGTAATATCCATCTGCCCAGATCGAAAATTTCGGGTAATCCGGGAACGTAGGCATATTAAACGAATACGTATAATATGTGCTTGTTGGATCTGGTGTTGTAGAAACTGCAAACAAAATCTTATTTCCTGAAATCTGGAATTGAGTGATTACCCATCGATCTGCATGTCTATCATATAAAACGATGGGATCTCCATCATTACTGCTTCCCGCCCAAAGTGAACTCAAATTTAATGAGCTAGTAACAGGAGAGCCATTTTTATCATAGATTCTGTACTTGGAATTCACAGCTTGAATGTAATGATTTGGTCCTGCGGCTCCAGATGGATCAGGAGGAAAAGCGCCAGTTTGACCGTCCCAATTCTTAATAGGTGCTTTTAGCGGTGTTGTACCAAAAGATCCTTGAAGGATCGGGTCAATGCCATAAGGTAACGCATTAGGATTCACTGCCTCAGGTCTCTTTCTGTTTTCACGAATTTGATGATCCTTTGCCATTTCTTTGTCGTCAGAATCGTCTGCGGCTGGCAGATCTTTTAAAGGAATACTAACTCCAAGGTATTCGCCTCGCCTGAAAGTAATTTGATCATTGTCTATTTCTTCCTGCGCAAAAGAATATGCTCCAAAAAGAATGAATGTAAATAGAAGTAAATTTCTTTGCATGAGATATGTTTAATTTTAGCTTGTCAACAAATTTGGCCATTTTTAGCCGAAAAACCTAATACGTAAAATAGAAAAAGGGTCCATTCAGGACCCTTCAATATAAAAGCTTACGATTATTCAGCTACTTAAGCATTGATAAGATTCATTCCATCAAGAACATCCATAACTCCTTTGACAGCCTCGGCAGACTCTTTAAGAAGTGCTTTTTCATCAGCATTCAAATCAAGTTCAATGATCTTCTCAATACCCTTCTTACCTAGTACAACTGGAACTCCAAGATAAATGTCTTTCATTCCATATTCTCCTTGCAACCAAGCACAAACTGGGAAGATTCTCTTCTGATCTCTGATAACCGCTTCAACCATCTGAGCAGCAGCAGCTCCTGGAGCGTACCATGCAGATGTACCAAGAAGCTTAACGATCTCTCCCCCACCGAATTTTGTTCTTTCGATGATCTCGTTCAACTTTTCTTCAGAGATCAATTCAGTAACCGGAATTCCAGAAACTGTTGTATATCGTGGAAGTGGAACCATCGTATCACCATGACCACCCATCAATACTGCTTGAATATCTTTCGGAGAAACATTCAATTCCATAGCTAGGAATGAACGGTAACGCGCTGTATCAAGGACTCCTGCCATACCAAACACTTTACTTGAATCAATCTTCGCTGTCAAGTAAGCACAGTATGTCATTACGTCAAGTGGATTAGAAACGATAATGATGATCGCATCCGGAGAATGCTTGATCACATTTTCAGTAACAGTCTTCACAATTCCAGCATTTGTAGCGATAAGGTCATCTCTAGACATACCTGGTTTTCTTGGAAGTCCAGATGTGATCACTACTACATCAGAGTTCGCAGTCTTAGAATAATCGTTTGTAGAACCGATAGTTCTTGAATCATAAAGGTTGATTGGGGATGTTTCCCAGATATCCAGAGCTTTACCTTCTGCAAATCCTTCTTTAATGTCCAATAAGACGATCTCATTTGCAATCTCTCTGTGAGCAAGAACATCAGCACATGTAGCCCCAACGTTTCCTGCTCCTACAACTGTTACTTTCATTTTATTTAATTTATTTCTGTTAATTCGATTTTGTTCGCTGACGAAATTAATCATTTTGAAAAATTATTCGTTTATTTTGTCCAATATTATCGGGATTTTTTGAATATTTTTCGTCAAAAGGCAACCCGCCCAAAAACCTAGCGTCTAATCAACGAAACTGATGTGGAGAATAAGGAAAAACTCAAATTGATCATTGAAGGCTGTCTGCGTAACGAGCGACGTGCACAAGAGGAGTTATTCCGCCATTTCTACGGCAAAATGCTTGTTGTTTGTATGCGATACATGAACGACAGGGATAGTGCCCAGGAAGTTTTACAGGAAGGTTTCATAAAGGTCTTTGAAAAATTGGGAGCATTTGACTACAAAGGGTCATTTGAAGGTTGGATCAGAAGGATTATTGCAAACACAGCGATTGATTCTATCAGAAAATCGAAAAAGGACCCCTATCTCACCGACAACGACAATGATTTTAAACTTGGCGCAGAAGACGAGATAGAAATGCGTGAGGAGATGGAAATCACGGATATCAAAGCAGAAATAGCAATGGAAGCTATCCAGAAGTTATCACCTGCTTATCGCGCTGTTTTCAATCTATACGTATTGGAAGAATACTCTCATAAAGAGATTGCTGAAATTCTTGGGATCAGTGAAGGTACCTCGAAATCCAATCTCGCTAAAGCCAAAATGAATCTTCAAAAAATGTTGAGTGATAAATTCATGAATATTCGATAAAATGAAAATGAATATTGAAGAAATAATAAAAAAAAGCGTTGAAGGACAGGAAATGCCTTACAATGCAGCAGCCTGGGATCAGATGAGTAAACGTCTGGATCAGGTGATGCCTACCAAACCTGCTTCTAATCTGAAGTGGTATCTTGGGGGTGCTGCTGTTATTGCTGCTGTATCTATCAGCGCTATACTTCTTTCAAACAATTCAGAGGATCAAAAAGTTACACCTTCTGTTGCCCAAACTACAGAAAACAATACCACAGAATCTAAAAATCAACCGAATCATTCAGTTGATGAAAACGCAGGCGCTGATGTTAAAGGTGTTCAAAACAACGAATTCGTTCAAATCGACCTGAATAATGTGACTGCCCAGAATAGTGGCTCAAGCAATCAAAATGCATCAAGTACTTCACAAAATTCTGGAAGCACGAATGCTACAACACAAAATGGTTCAAACAGTAATACAAACAATATTGCTGACCACCAGAGAAACAATCCTTCAACAGTAACCCAAGCTTCTAATTCACATCGTCAGAACTCTATACCTGAGATTGAAAACATTTGTATCGGTGAATCAGTGAAGATCCAAAATAAGAATGAAGCACCAATTACGTTGATCCAGGCAAATGGATTAATTACAACTATTAAACCTAAATCTTCTTTGACATTTATCGGAGATGAGGCAGGAACGTATAAAATAGGCGTGATGAAAGGTGCTGATTTCATTGAAGGAGACTCGTTCAAAGTACTCGAAGGACCTAATGCTGAATTCTCAATTGTTGAAGCAAATACGTTTGATAATGGCGTGCCTGTTGTAAGAGTTGAATCTGGTTCAACTGGTTCAAATTACAATTGGTCAATCAATGGATTTGAAAGAGAAGGAAAAAATGCCGAATTCAACCTTTTCGAAAAAGGTAATTACAGCATCGTGCATGAAGTAACAGGTTCGAACGGCTGCAAAAGTAGCGTTTCAAGAAAGGTTACAATAGAAGATGATTATAACTTATTAGCCGCTAACGCGATCCGTCCGAATTCATCAATTGGCGAGAACACCAGCTTTATGCCATTTGCACTTACGGTTCGTGACGTTGAATTCACCTTGATTATTGTAGATGCTTCGAATGGAGCAGTGATCTTCGAATCGTCAGATGCAACTCAAGGATGGGATGGTACTGACAAACGAAATGGACAACAAGTAAAAAGATATACTCCATTTGCATGGAAAGTGGTGATCAAGAATCCGCTTCCAGGAGAAAGAAATGAATATCGTGGTACCATAACTGTTACCGACTAAACCTAAACGATGATCATAAGAAAGGGGCTTAATGCCCCTTTTTTATTTGATCTCTATTCCAGAACTCAATATCTTTTCTTTTGGAACATAAGTCAATTTTTCACTTTCAACTATTTTTCCTATTCTCAATCCGTCCAAGTATTCTGTAACTTCTTTTGTAAGTATTGGTAAGTCATTCTTCT
>CALCCB010000086.1 GCA_937899625.1 uncultured Bacteroidota bacterium | reverse complement strand
CACCATCAGCGTTCGGTGTGATTGCTGTTGGGATGGTGAAATCACATCCTACAAAGGTTATTATCGCAGTACCGACAGCAGAGTTTGTACAATTGGCATCTGTGATGCCTGTCAGAATATATTCCCCTACAGCATTTCCTAGAACAACAGGGCTAGCGTTTCCAGTGGCAGACATCGCAACTCCATCTAATGTGTAATCGATAGTCCACGACGCCGATCCGGTAACATTCACTTCTATATTTTGAGAAGCATCTCCAATGCAATAGGTATTCGTTCCTGATGTCGAAGTGACCGTGGGGAGCGGATTAATGGTTGTCACAAATGAAACTTCATCTGAACATGACCCATCAGCATCATAGATATAAACCGTCTGAGTAGAAGACAATGCCCCCCCTACATTTAATTGAATACCTGTTCCCCCTGACGAAGTCCAATATGATTCAGATCCTGAAAGCGATGAGCCTGTGATCATTGGCAGGGTATAACTTGCACATTCCGTTTGATCTCCAGGATTATTCAATGTAGGGGTATAATTAACAGTTACATTGAAACTTTCTTCATCTGAGCACACTCCGTTGATATCATAGATGTAAATAGTTTGCGAGGATAAAACAGGATCTCCTGCGAGTAATTGAGATCCAGTACCTCCAGGTTGAGTCCAGTATGATAATGATGGGGATAAATTAGTTCCCAAAATTGATGGAAGAATATATGAATCACAAACAATTGATGGCCCAGGGTTCAAGATTATCGGAGTGTTGCTTATTGTTATCTCAAAACTTTCTTCATCTGAACATGAACCCTCAGCATCATATATCCAAACTGTCTGTGTCGATGTAATTGGACCAGCTATTACAGATCCACCCATAGCTTGAGAGTTATTATAAAAAGCCTGAATCCCTGAAAGATTTGTGCCAGCAATTGCACCAAGCGTATATGAATCACATGCTGTTTGTGCTCCCGGGTTGGTAATTGATGGTGTATTATTCACAGTCACTACAAATGACTCTTCGTCATAGCAAGAACCATTGATGTCGTACAAGTAAATTGTCTGTGTGTTAGTAATTGAGTTACCCGCACTTAACTGTGCGCCAGTTCCGTTGGCTCCGGTCCAGTAGCTGGCAGATAGAGTTAAGTTGGTTCCTGAAATTGCCGGTAATGTATAAGTATCACATACTGTAGCCGGACCAGGGTTGTTAAGAATCGGTGCATTTGGGTTATATAATAAGGTATTGGCAGTTGCGCTTTGGCAACCCGTTGTACCATCTACGAAATAGACACTGTATGCACCTGCAGACAGATTAGGTATTGTGTAATTCAAACTTCCAGCACCGTTTGAAGATGCCGCACCTGACCAAAAAATAGTTCCAGAACCTGAACCGCTAATTAAAATTGATCCATCCGTTCCATTACAAGCTGAAGGGTCTGATGGAGTAAGTGATATGATCGGCAGCGGATTTACTGTTATTGATTGAGATCCAGATGCTGAATTAGAGCAATATGCATCTGTGATACCTGTAACTACATATATTCCTGCAGCATTTCCTAAAGATGACGGAGAAGAGGCAAAATTAACAGATTGAGGTGACCCATTGATTGTATAATTCAAAGTCCAGGGCCCAGTTCCTGTCGTTGAAACTGAAATATTGCCCGGGGAAACTCCTGAGCAATATGTACCCCCTCCTGAAACAGAAGTCACTGTAGGAAGTGGATTGGCGGCAAACACCGTTGTATTAAGTAGGATACTAGATCCACAAGCTGAGTTGCTTATTGTGACAGAATAATTGCCTGGAGCTAACCCCGTAATTGTTGAGGTAGTTGCGCCCGTGTTCCACAAATAGGTGTAATTACCATCTCCACCACTGACTGAATTTACTGAAGCAGTTCCGTTTGTTGAATTTGGACATGAAGCAGGAGTACTTACTATTGTTCCCGCAAGAGGCCCATATAGTTGAACATACTGAGCAGATGTAGCTGGACATTGTCCGAGAATTGTTGCAGTTATCGCGTAGGTGCCAGGTGCAGTATAGGTCTGAGAGGGTGGTGTTGTGCCGGTATATGAATTTCCATTTCCAAATTCCCATGTAGGAATTCCTATAGAGGTATTATTTATTGTAACATTTACAGACGATCCACATGTGAATGTATTTGGATTAATCGAAAAACTTGTGGTAGGGGTGATCTGGGCAGTACCCGAATAAGTGAATGTGAAGCCACAATCATTGGCAGTAGAATAGTTATCTATTTGAAGCACATAAATCTGACCTGCGGTGACATTTATTGGGTCACAATTTTCACCTGTGCAGGCGGGGCCACCAATAGCACCTGTCATTCCAAAAGTTCCGGAATTTTGACCTGCATAATTGTAATTACATCTTGCTATAGTACCAGGACATCCAGATGTAATATTCCAGAGTGCCCAATCAAATTCAGCAGCACAAAGTTGTGAGGCAGTCCATTCGAAAGTGCCATTAGTCAAAATCGTAAACTGTAAGAACACATCTTGCTGAGGAGCACTGAGAAAACAACTCGGATACTGACCTGATGCAGTAAAAGAAGCCATACTGTTGAATGTTACAGGTGCAGTGCTGCAAATTGGGATTGCTCCACCGCAAGCATTTCCTCCGCCAGTTGATGCAGTGTACGAGTTTATGCAAAGTTGAAAATTTCCTTGCACTCCCTGGTTACTTGCAATTCCAATCCACACTTGCTGACCAGGAGCAATACCCCAAGATTGATTCAAAGTAACGCCTCCTGTTACAGTATTACAAGTCTCAAAAGTCCCGTTCCCGCATCCATCAACATCAATGATGATCTCAGCATTTGTTAATCCCAATGAAGTAATCGTGAAGTCATTCTGCGCTCCAGAAGCCACATAAGTATACCAAACTTCATTAACGCTCGCAACATTACACGCTCCGTATAGAATATTATCAGAAGTTGCTCCTGTTGTTGTACCATTAACACACGCAGTACCTCCGGATAAATTGACCACAGTTGCTGTTGCGCAGTTGTCACTTTGTGAAAATAAGGATTTAGCAATAGTCAGAGTCAGTAAAAGTGTAATTAATCTTTTCATCATTTAAACAGATTAATTTTTATAAATAATTTGCGGGATCGTCTCCAAACCTTTATCGATCTTTTTTTGTGAAAAGATGATCAATCTTACATTTGGATACAATTGAATATAATTATCCTCAGAAGCCTTTCGGTTCAGAGTCAGATAATCGCAAAAATCGGATTGAACCTGAATTTGACTGCGTGAATTATAAATTTCAAGTTGATAACTATACTTCTGGTCTTCACAGAACCATCTATCTTCTGAGGAAATAAATGACGAAGTAAATAGATAAATTATTAGTGCTAATAGAGGTAAAACTCTTTTCATATTCAGTTAGTTAGGTACTATCAAATTTACGATGAATACGCAATTAACAACTGCCTTTGTTAATTTTCTAATATAGTAGGTGTTTTATTGACTAAAACCTTATAACTGACGAATATTTAATAAAAGGGAGAGATGAAAATGAATACAATTACGCCACTAATAGCAACATAAAACCAAATTGGATAACTATAATTCACCCATTTTTTGTGTCTTTCAAAATCTCCTTTCCAGGCATAGAAATAAGAGAAAAGAACCAAGGGAATCACCATTACACTTAATAGTATATGGCTGATCAAAAGCAAGTAATAGATCATTGCA
This sequence comes from uncultured Bacteroidota bacterium, assembly GCA_937899625.1. Classification (GTDB taxonomy): domain Bacteria; phylum Bacteroidota; class Bacteroidia; order Flavobacteriales_D; family Crocinitomicaceae; genus M0103. The sequence goes on along the minus strand of CALCCB010000086.1, from coordinate 16,715 downwards.
GAACTCTCTACAGATTTTGCCTCTGAAAAGTCAAGTTTGCCATCTCCGTTGAGATCTCCGTAAATAGTTGGATCAGATGTCATATGGTACGCAACATAGCCCAAAAGGAACAAAACCGAAAGCAGTATGGCCGTGGTCATCAACTTTCTGTGAATTTCCCTTTTCCCTTTTTTAATGGCAATTAGTGCAGAGATGAGTGTAATGGCTGTCAATGCATTTATTGTGGCATAGACAGGTGGCAAGAAAGAGAGGTCGACACCTTCGATCTTAATTCCAAATAATGCCGCTACCGCCAACGGAATTGCGATGGAAAGAATATTGATCGTCCACTTTATCTTTTTCTCGTTATTTGATGCCATACTCAATCTCTAACAATTTTCTAATATCCTTGTTCATTTGATCTACCTGCTGAGGATCCTGAATATTATACACTCCGCGAACATAACCCTCTTTATCAACGAGCGTAAATGCTTCAGAATGTGCATAGCCATCTTCAGCCATATCATCTTGCCCTGCGAAGATTCTGAATTCTTCAATCCCTATACGGTGCGTTTCTACTTCATCTCCGGTGAGAAAGACCCAATTCTTTGCTTTTATTCCATGATTCGCTTTGTACTTCTTCAATTGCGATGGTCCGTCATATTTAGGATTGATCGAAAATGAAATGAATTGGAGATGTTCTGAAATATCTTCCGTCATTGAATTTAGTCGCTTCATTTGTGACGTCATACGAGGGCAGATGGTAGAACAGGTTGTAAAGAAAAAATCAGCGATCCAGACCTTGCCTTTTAAATCCTTCGAGGAGACTCTTATTGAATCTTCATTATAAAACGAAAAGTATGAAATGGTTGGATAAACTGTATCCACTACTTCCTTGCCATCGACAAGTTTGTATTCAAGGTCATAATTGCCAATATAAGGAAGTGCTTTTGACTCTTTATCGGTCCCACAAGAAAGCAGAACAATGCCTGTTAAGATCAATAAAAAGTATTTCATTTTACAGCTTTCTTTCTTTTCTCGTAAGCCACTTTGTCGTATTGTTTCAGAAGGAGCGCGATATGCCCGTAGGTCTCTCTAACATATGCTTCGATCTTCCCTGACCTCACCATTCTTAAGTGATTTTCTTTATCTAAAAGTAGCATTCGTTCAGTGAATGACTCACCTCCAATTAACAGCTCCCCTTTATCAAGTAGGTCCGCTCCATTTTTATACTTATGGGCAAACATTGGCTTTGCATCACCTCGAACTACCATCCAGATTTCAGGATCATATTCCTCGATTTTATCCTTCAAATAATCCGCGACTGATGAAATACTGTCAACAGAATTACCTTCCCAATCCGTAACGACAGAAATAATTCGAATTTTACCTTTTTCCTTTTTGTTTTTTCTCAGTTTCTGATAGATCATTTGATCGAGATGCCATAATGAAACTGAACAACTGTCCGGACAAGAAGCCTGAACCATATTCAACAGAACAACCTTTTCTTTAAGGTCTTCACTGGTGACTTTTCTACCTTCGGAAGTAATAAATGAATATTCGGGAGCTGCACCATAATCATCCAGTTGTTTGAACTTATGCTCACAACCTCGGGTAGAAATAAAGATTAATAAAAAAGCCGGTCCGAATAAAAGTAAAAATGCAAATATTACCTTTAACCGTCCGGCATTAGTACGTTTTACCATTGGATTATCCTCCGTATGTCATCCAGGTATTTCCGATTTTCAATGCTTCCATCAAGCAGATAAAAATCAGATAAACCATAAACAGAATGTATGGTACAAGAATTACATATTTCAAACTCTTTCTCTCATCACCCAAGTGCATAAACACAAGAACAATATATGCAGCCTTCAATAACGTCAAAATGATGAATGACCATTTAACAAAAGGCCAGGCTCCCGATCCTTGCTTGATATAAACTCCAAGCATTACTTCAAGAACCGTAATAGCCGTAAGAATAGCTGTTACCTTCCAGATCGTAGCACGAATCTTTTTTCCATGCTCTTCGTCGTGATGAGCATCTAAAGAATATTCAATGATATCGTCTCTTTCCATGATCGATAATTTTTTCTGATGATTAAACTAAGTAGAAGAAGGTAAATACGAATACCCAAACCAGATCGACAAAGTGCCAGTAAAGACCTGTCTTCTCAACCATTTCGTAATGTCCTCTCTTGTGGTATATCCCCATTACTACACCAATCATGATGATGATGTTGATGATTACTCCTGAGAATACGTGGAATCCGTGGAATCCAGTAATGAAGAAGAAGAACTGACCATACTGCTGTGGACCATATTCGTTCTGCTCCAGATTCGCTCCATAAATCACCTTATTCGCTGTGCCACCATAAATAGCATCATAGTACATCTTTTCAGCATCTTTACCTTCGATTCTATCCCCAACACTATATTTCTTACCGTCTTTCTTAACGATCAACTCCATGTGCTCATCAGCCTTTTTATTGATCATCGCTTTCGTTCCATCATGAAGCGTAATGACACCACCATTGATGTGTCCACCTGCTGCAGCATACTGGAATTCGTGCATAAGATCTTCGGTGATCTTTTCTCCTTTTTTGTGATGATGACCCGCTTCAATTACTTCAAAGTTTTCGATCTCACCAAAATGACCTTTCACGATTGCCTGAGAACCATCAGCAAGTTCAACCTTACCAAACTCTGAACCGTGAATGAAGTGATACCATTCCCAAGCCTGGGAACCTACGAAGAAGAAACCACCAATGATCGTCGCGATCATCCATTTTACAACGCCTCTCTTATCCATCCGATGACCAGCCTCTACAGCCAACACCATGGTAACAGATGAAACGATCAGAATGAACGTCATTAAGGCAACATACATCAAAGGATAACCATGTCCCAAGAAAGGTAGTGAATTAAATGTTTCTTCACCGATCGGCCATGCGTCCTGAGCGTCGTGACGCGTAAAACCATAAGCCACCAACAACCCTCCAAAAGTAAGGGCGTCAGATACCAAGAAGAACCACATCATTAGCTTTCCGTAGCTCGTACTGAAAGGAGATATCTTACCTCCCCACAGTGTAGCAGCATCGATTTCTTTAGTAGCGTGTCCTGCCATTATGCAAATTTTTTATGCAAGTTTAATGAATAAAAAGTAAAAAAAGCAACAAATAAACCCACAATAGCCCTAAAAAGTGCCAGAAGATCGCTCCGAGACGAAGACTCAGATTTTCTTCTTTCGTGTATTTACCTGTAAATGAATAGATTGTGATTTTGACCATGTAGATCATGGTTACTAGAATATGCAATAAATGAAGGAATGTTATGATATAAAGATACGAAGTGGCACTATCTGCCGTATCCATAGCTTTGATCTGCAAATACTTCGATAAACGTTTGCCTTCAAGCCTCAATTCTCTGTTTACATATTCAAGTTCCTTGCCCTTGTAATAAAAAGTGAAGTCCTTTCCATATTCACCCTTAACAAAAAAATCACCCCTCTTATCTCTAATGTTTACAGAGAGTTGACTCAACCTTAAAAGATCTGTATACTGGAAAGCTTTTCCATCGGGAGTAGTCAATTTCCCATCGATCAAACCAACGGGTTGTTGTTTGTAATATAGTTTATACTTCGTTCCATAGGAAGAAATCTTTGGGTTAACACCCGGCTTCACTAATTCAAATTGTTTCATGAAGTTTTGAAGTTCTTTCATTTCTCCATCTGAAAGTTCCTTTCCACCGATCATGAACTTATTTCCATCTACTTCAAGGAAATCATCGTTCACCTTAATGTCGTAATAATCGCCATAACGACCATCTGTAACAATGATATGGTTGTTGACTGCATGGGCGCCAAATTCAACCAGCTGACCATATCCTTTGAATTGAAAATAAACGAATCCAATTCCGGAAAGGAAGGTAATCAACATGAAGATCTTGAGCCCTTTCAAACTGCCTTTCTTGATCTGCTTGATCCCAACTTCAAAGGCAATACTACTCAAGAAGATGATCGCTGTGCTGATCCAAAAAGCTATTGGCATTGGATACTTCAACCAGAAAGAATCACCCATGGAGACAATGTAAGCTGATGTAAATCCAGCGAACATCATGATAATGCTGAATATCCCGACATAAAGAAGATTTTTCTTCATCTTCTCTCTTACTTCTGGACTTAATTCTTCACTAAAATCTTTTCTCATAATCTTTATTTTGGAATAATACCTTCAACTTTATCAAACACATATACGAATTGAATGATCGGTAAATAAATAAAAGAGGCAAACATTAAGGTCTTTGCATCTTTTAACTCCAGGGAGTAATATAGCTTAAATGAAAAATAGAAAAATCCTGCCCCGCAAAAGGTTGCGAGAACAAGAGTCACATCTCCAGTCCAACCCAAAAGCCAAGGCAACAAGCTGAAAGGAATCATGGCCAAAGAATACACCATGATCTGAAAAGCCGATTCTTTTGACTTCCCTTTTTTGGAAGGTAATAATGAAAACCCTCCAGCTTTATAGTCATCGAATACCACCCATGCGATCGCCCAAAAATGAGGAAATTGCCACATAAACTGAACAAAGAACAACACGCCAGGCAGCAAACCAAAATCATTCGTCGCCGCTATCGCTCCTAGCATTGGAGGTATCGCTCCTGGAAAGGCCCCAACAAAAACGGCCCATGGCGTCACTCTTTTCAGTGGGGTATAAAGAAAAACATATGATGCAAAAGCAGAAAAGCCCAGGACTACTGAATAAAAATTTAAAAAAGACAAAAGAATCAATCCCGTGATCAAACAAAAGGTGACAATGATCAACCCTTCCGTAATCGACATAACACCTTGTGGCATCGGTCTTCCGGAAGTCCTTTTCATCAGTTTATCTAGTTCCCTCTCCCAAATTTGATTTGATCCATTTGACGCCGCAGTAACAAGAAGCCCTCCGGCCATGAGATACACAATTTCCATAGGATCGTTACCGTCTGCAAATAAATATCCCGACAAAGCTGAAAGAATTACCAGAAACGAAAGTCTGAACTTGGTAAACGATATATAAGCTTTTATCTTATTCATTGCGACATTTGGCTATCTACGTTGAAGTAGATTTGAAGCACAACAAAAGTAACTAATATTCCTAGTTTGGATGATACATGAAGCCGCATATTCTTAGTTCAGGTACTTTTCCTACATTTGTTTACTCATGATCGAAAAATTATCCATATTGATACCTGCTTACAACGAAGCAAGAACGATCGAACTTTTACTGGACAGAGTTCGAAACGTAGAACTGAGCAATAATATCAAGAAGGAGATCATTGTAGTAAATGATTGCTCCAAAGACAATACCGTTGAGGTCGTGGAGAATTACATCTTAAAATATCCCAATCTTGATATGAGACTTTTCTCACAACTTGTAAATATGGGGAAAGGTGCAGCGATCAATAGGGCTATCAAAGAATGTTCAGGTGACTACCTCATCATTCAGGATGCGGATCTTGAATATGACCCTGAGGAATATAACCTACTGCTTATTCCTGTATTCAAAGCAGATGCAGATGTCGTTTACGGATCACGATTTGTCGGGCATCATCCACATCGAATATTATTTTTCTGGCATTCGATCGGGAACAAATTCCTAACGAGATTATCAAACATGATGACAAACTTGAATCTGACAGACATGGAAACGTGTTATAAGTTGATCAGAACATCTTATGCAAAGCAGATCAGCATTAAAGAAAACAGATTTGGTATCGAACCAGAAATCACAGCAAAACTGGCAAGGTTCAAAGGAATCCGCATTTACGAAGTAGGGATCTCCTACTATGGCCGCACTTATGAGGAAGGTAAAAAGATCGGTTGGAGGGACGGCTTCAGGGCCATTTTCTGCATCTTTAAGTACAAATTTGTAAAATAAAAAAGGCTGCGATTGCAGCCTTTTCTCATATTTCATAGTTCCGATTCTTACAGGATCAACATTGCATCTCCGTACGAATAGAACTTATATTTCTTCTCGATCGCCTGCTTATAGGCTTCCATCATTAATTCATGACCGGCAAAAGCGGAAATCATCATTAACAAAGTCGAAAGTGGAGTATGAAAATTTGTTATCATACAATCGGCAATACTGAATTCATATGGAGGAAAAATGAATTTGTTTGTCCATCCGTCAAATGGCTTCAGCATTCCATCAGTTGAAACAGAAGATTCAATGGATCTCATGGAAGTAGTACCCACTGCACAAACCTTGTGCTTCTTCATTTTAGCTTCATTCACGATCTTCACCGCTTTTTCAGTAATGATCACCTGCTCTGAATCCATTTTATGCTTTGTAAGATCTTCTACTTCTACCGGACGGAATGTTCCTAGTCCGACATGAAGTGTGATCTCCGCAAAATTTACTCCTTTCAATTCAAGTCTTTTCATCAACTCTCTCGAGAAATGAAGACCTGCAGTTGGGGCAGCAACCGCTCCTTCTACTTTTGCAAAGATCGTCTGGTATCTTTCTTCGTCCTGAGCTTCTACTTCTCTTTTGATGTATTTTGGAAGTGGTGTTTCCCCCAGTTCGGTGATCTTCGCCTTGAACTCTTCATAAGGACCATCAAACAAGAAGCGCAATGTTCTACCTCTTGAAGTCGTATTATCGATTACCTCAGCCACTAACGAATCATCTTCACCGAAGTATAACTTGTTCCCAATTCTGATCTTACGAGCAGGGTCAACCAAAACATCCCAAAGTAAACTCTCACGGTTTAATTCACGAAGTAGGAAGACTTCGATCTTTGCCCCAGTTTTCTCCTTATTTCCATACATTCTGGCAGGGAAAACTCGAGTGTTGTTCATGATCATCACATCACCTTCAGAGAAATAATCAGTTATATCTTTAAACAGTTTGTGTTCAATTTTACCTGAATCTCGGTGAAGCACCATTAGCTTGGCTTCGTCTCTGTTTTCTGATGGGTATTCTGCAATGAGTTCTTCCGGAAGGTCGAAACTGAACTCTGATAGTTTCATTTTACTCATAAGAGATGTTTGATAAACTTGTTAAAAAAGAGCGCAAAGATACAAAATGAAAGAGGCCTTGTCAAGTGTTATGAAACCTAAAGCTCTTCGATAGTCTTTAAATAATCGTCTACGCTCACAGAATCTTCTATTCTTTGCTCTCCTGATGCGGTTCTGCGCAGAGCGATTAATGTTCCACCTGAACCTAACATTTTGCCAAAATCGTTAGCAATCGAACGGATATAGGTTCCTTTTGAGCATGTAATCTCAAAATCTACTTCCGGAAACCTTTCACTATTGATCGAAAAAGAGTCTATCAAGACTTTATTTGTTTTCATTACAACTTCCTTTCCTTCTCTGGCATAATCATAGGCTCTTTTACCGTCGATCTGTTTCGCAGAAAATACTGGCGGAACCTGATCGATCTCTCCAATAAAAGTCTGGCTCACTTTTTCCATAAGAGCATCGTCAATATGATCTACAGGAAATTCTTTGTCGAATTCAGTTTCCAGATCGTAGCTCGGGGTGGTTTTTCCAAGAAGAATTGTTCCGGTATATATCTTCTTACCTGCCATTAACGTTTCGATCTTTTTGGTGTGTTTACCAATGCAAATGACTAGAAGACCTGTAGCCAATGGATCCAGAGTTCCAGCATGGCCCACCTTAATATTCTTTAGGTTGAATTTCTTCTTCAGTTTCCATCGGATCTTATTGACTGCATCAAATGAGGTCCATCTCAATGGTTTATCAATAAGGATCGTTTGTCCTTCAAGAAAATCCTCTTTTGTCATCCGACCATGGTAAGATTAACCTTCGCCAATAAAAGGATCAGAAGGACAAGTCCAAGTGCGATACGATAGTATCCGAAGAATTTGAACCCGTGTTTGTTCAGGAAGGAGATAAAACTTTTTATTGCTGCGTAGGCCACTACAAAAGCAACCAAATTACCCACCAATAAAAGCCAGAACTCATTATTTGTCGATTCCATTAACAACTCCTTTTCATCCCAGATACTTTTAACGGTTGCGGCAAACATCGTTGGTACCGCGAGGAAAAAAGAAAATTCAGCAGCCGCTTTTCTGGTTAGCTTTTGAGATAGACCTCCAATAATTGTAGCTGCAGATCGACTCACTCCAGGTACCATTGCAATACTTTGAATTGTTCCAATGATGAATCCTGTTTTATAGCTAACCTCTTCCTCTCCTTCTTCTTCATTTTTTGCAAACCATTTGTCTACAAATAGGAGAACAATTCCTCCCAAAAGAAGTGAAGTCGCTACCACCCAGATATTTTCGAGCAGCTCATCAACTTTACTTTTAAATAGCAAACCAATGATTCCAGTTGGAATGAAGGCCACAAAAAGTTTCACATAGAAATTAATACTTTGAAAAAACTTCTTGAAGTAAAACACCACCACTGAAAGTATGGCTCCGAATTGAATGGCCACTGTGAACAATTTGGTGAAATCATCCGAAGCGATATTCATGAAGGTTGATGCAATGATCATGTGACCAGTGCTTGAAACAGGTAAAAACTCCGTAAGACCTTCAATTATGGCCAGGATAATTGCTTCAAGAAAACCCATTGAAATTACTTAGGTTGTTTTTTCTTCATGATTGCATAAAGAATAACCACGTATCCTGCAACGATCAGAATTGGAGAAATTGTAATTCTAACAGCACTGAATAATTCGTCTTCCTTAAAAACATTCGGGTCGTCAGAAGAACCACCAATCATCAGAATGAAACCAAGGATGTTGATCGCTAACCCGATCAATAACCATTTATAATTTTCCGGTTGGAATCCGAATTGAGATCTGTTTTGCTCCATGCAGCCAAATTTAATACAAATCATCCAACTTCATTCGCAAATATTTGTTAAGTGCGAACCATGTGGAGATCACTGTGATGATCACCCCTATCAACATGATACTACCAACCAGGATGAGGAAGGTGTCCAGTGAATAGGTAATCTCAAAATTTTCCAGGGTATTGTTCAAGGCAAAAAAGAGCGTCATCAAAAGTGAAATACCGATCATTGCTGACACGATCCCTTGAAGAACTGACTGTAAAATGAATGGTTTTCGAATATAGCCTGAAGTTGCTCCTACCAGCTGCATCGTTTTGATCGTGAATCTTTTTGAATAAAGCGCCAAACGTATGGTATTGTTAATCATTGCCACTGCCACTATGATCAGCAACAACGCCACCGCTAAAAAGAGGAAGACAAATTGCTTGAATCCTAAATTAACTGTCTGAACAGAATTCTGATCATAATTGACTTCTTCTATTTCGTTTGGATATGCTTCCAGTATCTTCTTCTTTATGCTTTCCATACCTTCCTTGGTAGCAAATTCTGCTTTCGGTTTAAACCCCACCGTAGGAGGAAGTGGATTTTCTCCTTCAAAAATGGAGAGTATTTCTGCTGAACTTTCATCCGATCCGCTAAACTCTTCCACAGCTCTCTCGGGTGAGACGAAGAATACGTCTGAAAATTCATTCCAGGTTTTTAATTGCTGCTCGATCTGTTTGATGTCTGTTTCATTAAACTCCGGTTTAAAGAACAGATCCCCTTGTAAACTTTCTTTTGCTTTCTTTTGAACGCTTTCCAATCCAAGTCCCCCACCAATCACAAGTCCAATCATAAATAAAACAAGTGATATTCCTATCACCGTGGAAATATAGCTGGTCCTGACCCCTTTCTTGTTATATTTTTCAGCCTTACTCATGACTTCAAAATTATAGCTTTCTAATAAAACAGTTTAATCACTACTTCATAGTTACCAACGAACAAATGTTCATCAATCGACCCATTTATTTACCATGGTATTTTTCTTAATAAAAGTTAAAAAAATTATGCACGCGTAATTTTATTGTTTTTTTGTCGTTAGTAGATTAGTAGCAATTACAAAGTGATCTGAAAAACATTTTGGCACACAATTTGAATTCATGATCACTGAAGTAAAAGTTAGTTTTCATAAGTAGTAGTAGTTTAGGTTTTGAAAGGTGAGAATGCTAGTTCTCACCTTTCTTTTTGTACCTACTTTTTATCTGCATTTTTTGATTTTTTTAGATTATTTTTGCACTCCCAATCCTTTCAGGATAGAGTATTTAGAACTATTTTATGAAGAACATCCGAAATTTCTGTATCATCGCTCATATTGATCACGGGAAAAGTACTCTCGCTGACCGCTTGCTTCAAATGACTGGAACTATTTCAGACAGAGAAATGCAAGCTCAGGCTCTTGACGATATGGATCTTGAAAGAGAACGTGGCATTACCATTAAGAGTCACGCGATCCAGATGAACTACAAATTTGAAGGACAGGATTATGTTCTTAACCTCATCGATACACCCGGACACGTAGATTTTTCGTACGAAGTATCTCGTTCAATTGCCGCTTGTGAAGGTGCTCTTCTAATTGTAGATGCCTCTCAAGGTATCGAGGCACAAACGATTTCAAATCTATACCTTGCCTTGGAACATGATCTGGAGATCATTCCAATTTTGAATAAAATGGACCTTCCTGGCGCTATGCCTGAGGAGGTTTCTGATCAGATCGTTGATCTGATAGGATGTTCCATGGATGATATCATTCCTGCTTCAGGAAAAACTGGATTAGGTGTTGAAAAGATCCTTGAAGCCGTTATTCATAGGATTCCAGCACCAAAAGGTGATGAGAACGCTCCTTTGCAAGCAATGATCTTCGACTCCGTATTCAATTCCTTCAGAGGAATCATCGCATACTACAGGGTGAAAAATGGCGTGATCCGAAAAGGTGATAAAGTAAAGTTCTTTAACACCGGAAGAGAATATAACGCAGATGAGATCGGAATTTTGAAAATGGACCTCAGCCCAAAGCAAGAAGTTAGAGCTGGTGACGTAGGTTATATTATTTCAGGAATCAAGCAAGCAAATGAGGTGAAAGTGGGAGATACGATCACTTCTTCTGCCAATCCATGTAAGGAAGCGATCAAAGGATTCGAGGATGTAAAGCCAATGGTCTTCGCAGGTATCTATCCGGTTGAAACGGATGAGTATGAAGAACTCAGATATTCTATGGAGAAACTTCAATTGAATGATTCCTCACTTGTATTTGAGCCAGAATCTTCTGCTGCCTTAGGATTTGGTTTCCGTTGTGGTTTCCTGGGAATGCTTCACATGGAGATCATTCAGGAACGTTTGGAACGAGAATTTAAAATGACTGTGATCACTACAGTGCCTAACGTTTCCTATCATTGCTATTTGCGTAAGGATCCTGAGAGGCAGTTGATTGTTAACAATCCTTCTGAATTACCGGATCCTGCGGGTATCGATCACATCGAAGAACCATACATCAAAGCTCAGATCATTACGAAGTCAGAATATATCGGACAGGTAATGACCCTTTGTATCGAGAAAAGGGGAGAATTGAAAAATCAGATCTATCTAACACAAGATCGCGTTGAACTTTCATTCGAAATGCCTCTTGCAGAGATCGTGTTCGATTTTTATGACCGATTGAAATCGGTATCCAGAGGGTATGCATCTTTTGACTACCATCCATCTGGCTATAAGACATCAGACCTGATCCGTATGGATATGTTATTAAATGGGGAGCAACTGGATGCTCTTTCAGCTTTGGTTCACAGAAGCAACGCATACGATCTTGGGAAAAAGATCTGTGTTAAATTGAAAGAGCTGATCCCAAGACAGCAATTCGAAATTCCTATTCAGGCGGCTATAGGTGCCAAGGTTATTGCACGTGAAACAATCAAGGCCCTCAGAAAAGACGTTACGGCCAAGTGTTACGGAGGAGATATTACTAGAAAGAGAAAACTTCTTGAAAAGCAGAAAGAAGGAAAGAAAAGAATGAGACAAGTCGGTAAGGTCGAGGTCCCTCAGGAGGCTTTCATGGCAGTGTTGAAGCTTAATGACTAATTACTGAAAACTTTGGACAATGAAAAAGCCGCTTCATGCGGCTTTTATTTTTTAATCTTCATCTTCGTCTGCTTCGTCATCAGGTTTATCGTAATCATCATCTCCATCTTCATCCGCATCGTCATCGATATCATCATCCTTCATGTCTCCATCTGCTTCAAAATCATCATCTTCAAAATCATCATCATCTTCATCATCAACTGCAGCTTTCGGAGTAATTTTATTGATCTTAACCAAATAAATCACCTCTTCAGTTTCCCAAATCAACGCATCCAACATTTCTCCAGTAGGAGTTTTGATCGTTGTCAGATGATTAATATAACCATCTGGAAAATCTTTTAGGATCTGTTTTTTCTGATCGATTGTCAGTTTATCGTAGCTGATTATGGCTCTCTTCTTAGTCATTGCAACTTAAATTTCTAATTTGTGAATTCTTCTAATTGGTATAACTACATTTTTTTTCAATAGAATAGCCTGTTCAGTAACGGCCCATATTGTAGTGTGAACTACTCTCTTCTTTTTATCGTCTTCGAAATAGATCTTCACTTTGTAATGTTCCAAATTACCCAAAGTGTTTGCTCTTTCCAATTCTGCTTTCAATGCCTTCACATCCTTTTCTTTGGATAGCACATGTTCAGCAGGAAAATTTAACCCTGCCACATCTTCCTTCTCTACTAGTTCAAATCCACGTTCCATTGGCATATTTTTGAGCAAAAATAAATGAAAAGATGAACTAAAACTGATTTTCACAAAAAACTGAAGAAATTTTTTAGAATTGAAAAAACAGGTGATATGACCACAAAAAAAAACCGCCCTGTTTTACAAGGCGGGTCATGTTGAAACTCAGCGTTTTATTTAGTTACCTTGCTGGTAAGTTCATTTTTCAAGCCACTCCACTCCACAAGATGCAATTTTACTACACCTACCGGAATTTTTGCTTTCACGAGCACAGGGATCTTGTTCGCATCTGAAGTAATCCAGAAATTCAAGTCTTCCTCACTTTTAAAATATCTACCAGTTTGAACCACAGGAACGAATTTGTGACACTTGAATTTTCCTTTACGAATAGAGATCTGCTCATCACCAACATACTTGATCTTAAGATTATAGATTTCGTCGTCCATAAAACATTTGAACTCGAAAACCTTTCCTTTTTTCATGTCCTTAAAGTCGAGCGTTCTGGCATAATAGAAAGAAGAAACCATGTCCTGAATTCCAATCGGAATTTTGAACTCTTTCCCTTTTCCATTATCAACTTTGTACTTGTCGTGCTTGAACGCATAATCCTGATTGATCTTATACCCGCCCTCATCAACTCTTCTCACAAAGAACCAAGGAAAGACTCCTTTCTTGTCAAGATAGCTTTCGTAAACATCATGTACCTTATAAAACGCATTGAATCCTCCAAGGGTTCTACCTGTACCAACTGCATGGATCAATTCACGATTAGCACCTTTTTTGGAGGTATTCTTTACTTCCATGACCGCTTCACCAGCATCCATGAATCCATAGGTAATACGATAACGTAATTTCTCGCCTACCTGAAATGCTTTGTTTGAAACTGTAGGGTAAGTTACCTGCGTACTGCTGGTCATCATCATTGCCAGCCCAAGAAGTCCTGTAAAAAATAAAGCCCGTTTCATAATTTTAGGATTTAGATTTTTATCTAAACAAACTGCATGCCATAAATGCTTATACAAATAAGCAACCCAAATTAATGAATTTCACCTTATTACAAAACGATATTTACAATTTTACCCGGTACAACGATCACCTTCTTTGGAGTTTTTCCTTCCAACCATTTTCCAGCTTCTTCCAATCCAAGAACATGTTCTTCAACTTGCTTAGGATTCAATTCAAGTGATAAATACACTTTAAAACGCATTTTACCATTAAATGAAACAGGATATTCAAATGAAGATTCTTTCATATACTCCTCATTGAACTCAGGGAATTTAGCAAAGGTCATTGTGCCAGCCTCATTACCCAATTTGATCCATAACTCTTCTGAAATATGCGGTGCATAAGGAGACAATAAGATGGTCAGCTGTTCCAGGATAGTCTTGTTGTTGCATTTTTGATCTGTTAATTCGTTGACACAGATCATGAAATTTGAAACGCCGGTATTCAAAGAGAATCGATCAAGATCGTCTGTGATCTTCTTGATCGTTTTATGCAATGTTTTGAGGGCTTCTTTTGAAGGCTGATCCGAGCTTAAGCAAACATCTCCATTTTGATCATGGAACAAACGCCACAATTTTCTCAAGAAGTTATGTACTCCATTGATCCCTTTTGTATCCCATGGCTTACTTTGTTCAACCGGTCCCAGGAACATCTCATACATTCTTAAGGTATCTGCGCCAAATTTTTCTACAAGCTCATCCGGAGTCTGAACATTGAATTTTGATTTAGACATTTTTTCTACTTCATGTCCACATACATAGGATCCATCCGCTTCGGTAATAAAGTCAGCATTTTTAAATTCAGGCCTCCAGGATTTAAATCCTTCGATATCTAACTTGTCATTTTCAACCAAGCTAATGTCGGCATGAATTGGAGTTACATCATATTGATCTTTTAAGGTACTGCTCACAAACTTGTTGGAATCTTTAATTCTGTATACAAAACTACTTCTCCCCAGAATCATTCCCTGATTGATCATCTTTTTGAATGGCTCATCAAAAGGAATATACCCCAGATCAAATAGGAACTTGGTCCAGAAACGAGAATAAAGCAAGTGACCTGTCGCATGTTCAGAACCACCTACGTACAAATCAACATTCCCCCAATAGTCGATCTTATCCCTCGCTGCAAATTCGTTCTCATTCTTTGGATCAAGATATCTCAGAAAATACCAAGAGCTTCCAGCCCAACCAGGCATTGTATTGTATTCCATTCGATCGCCTTCGAAATAATTCCAGGCATCTTTATGCGCTCTTGCAAGAGGTGGTTCACCATCCTCCGTTGGTAAAAATTTATCTACTTCTGGCAATTCCACCGGAAGATTTTTGTCATCGATCAGATATGGGATCTCGTTTTTATAACAAACCGGGAAAGGTTCACCCCAATAACGTTGTCTGGAAAAAACCGCATCTCTCAAACGGAAATTAACCTTTCCTTTACCAATCCCCATTTGTTCGATCTTCGCAACGGCCACTTCAATTGCTTCCTTCGCCGATAAGCCATTCAAAAAGTCCGAATTTACGATCGCCGCATCCTTTTCTGCATATGCCCTTTCCGAAATATCGATGTCCTGAAAAATGTTCTTGATCTCCAGACCGAAATGCGTCGCAAAATCAAAATCTCTTTGATCCCCACAAGGTACTGCCATAACAGCCCCTGTACCATATGAAGCTAGAACGTAATCCCCAATCCAGATCTGTACTTTATCTCCCGTGAATGGATGAAGCGCATAGGCCCCTGTAAACTGTCCAGTAATATTCTTAACGTCTGACTGGCGATCTCGCTCCGTTTTCAGGGACGCCATCTTTTTATATTCTTCTACTTTATCCTTGAATTCGGATGTAGTGATCTTTTCTACCAATGGATGTTCAGGTGCCAATACCATAAACGTCACTCCGTATATTGTGTCAGGTCTAGTCGTGAATACCTCGATCTTATCATCTCCTTTTTCAAGACTAAAGAAAGCAGAGGCTCCTTTTGATTTTCCGATCCAGTTGCGTTGCTGCTCCTTGATGGATTCAAACCAATCCACACGATCCAGTCCTTCCAAAAGTCGATCTGCATAGGCTTTGATCCTCATTGACCATTGACGCATGCGCTTTTGTTCAACAGGGTGACCTCCTCGTTCCGAAACACCGTTAACTACTTCATCATTTGCCAATACAGTTCCTAATGCCGGACACCAGTTCACCCAGCTGTCGGCAAGATAAGCCAATCGAAAATGCTGAAGAACTTTTTCTTTTTGTTCGTTTTCAAAGCCTTGCCATTCGGATGCTGAAAAATCATCTTCAAGATCCGTTTCAGCATTTACTCCAGCATTTCCATTCGTTTCAAACTTTTTGATCAAATCTGAAATTCGAACCGCCTTTTTGAGGTCTTTGTCATAGTAACAATCAAATAATTGTTTGAAGATCCATTGCGTCCATTTATAGTATTCCGGAGAGGATGTACGCACTTCTCTGTCCCAATCATAACAGAAGCCCATTTTATCCATTTGGTCTCTGTAGCGATTGATGTTCTGCTCAGTGGTAACAGCTGGATGCTGACCGGTTTGAATCGCGTATTGTTCTGCAGGTAATCCAAAAGAATCGTACCCCATTGGGTGCAAAACATTGAATCCTTTGAGCTTTTTGTATCTTGAAAAGATATCAGAAGCAATGTAGCCAAGTGGATGGCCAACGTGTAATCCTGCTCCTGAAGGATATGGAAACATGTCCAGAACATAGAATTTTGGCTTTGATGGATCCTCCACCACTTTGTACGTTTTATTTTCTGCCCAAAACGCTCTCCACTTCGATTCTATTTCTTTGAAATTGTATTCCATAATCTTTGAAATTAAGGGTGTAAAGATAGCAATTGGAAAGTGATTTACAGGGTACTGAATTGAACAAAATCTATAGTGATATATCAGATATGATTCAAAAGATTAACTTTAAAAAATCTATGCAAAACAGGGCAAGAACATCCATCAGTCTTCTCGTCATTCTTTTTATGTCGATGACTTGGACATTGTACGCTCAACCGGCCAAAGAAAAACAGTTGCTAGAATCGATCCGAAAGGAAAAAGATGAGACCAAACAATTCCTAAGATTACTTTCTCTTGGCGAGTATTATGCTCAACACAATA
>CALCCB010000085.1 GCA_937899625.1 uncultured Bacteroidota bacterium | reverse complement strand
GGGACTTGTGGAGGGAACTATAGTGGAGCAGGGACAGTGTGGATCGATTTCGATCAGAGCGGTTCATTTGATGCAACAGAAGTTATTGGTACATGGCAAGGGATTCCTCCTGTTGCAACTTCCGTGTTTAATTTTAATGTTCCGGCAGGCGCTCAAAATGGATTTACGAGAATGAGAATTACTCAACAGGAAGGTACTGGTTTGCCTCTGAATCCATGTGCATCTTTTACATGGGGCTCCGTTATGGATTTTGGAATCAACATCGGAAATGGAGTGGATTGTAGTGGATATATCGGTGATGACGAAACAGATCCAATTGTGGTTTCAAGTTTGCCTTATTCCGCAACAGGCGATAATTCATATTGCTACTCTAATCAGAACCCGGTTTATAATTCTCCGGATGTGTATTATAAGATCAACCCATCACCTTTGATGCAGCAGATCAATGTATCCCTATGCGGATCTTCATTTGATACTTTTTTAACAGTAGTGGACGGTGCAGGTGAACTTGTTGCATTTAATGATGATTCTGAAACCTGCGGAACGTCTTCAGAGGTTTCATTTTCTGCACAGGGTCTCGGATTGGTGTACATCATTGTAGAAGGCTGGAATACTCAGATGGGAGAATATTCAATCAATATTAATGCGGACTATGTTAATGTTGATGAGATATCTGAACAAGCTCCAGAACTTTATCCGAATCCTGTGAATGATATATTGAATATACCAGATGATGTGAAGGTGATCAGTTTTTGTGATGTAAATGGAAAAAAGATAGAGCTTGAATTTGACACTAAGACAGATTTATCAAGGATATTACCTGGGATCTATCTTTTAATGTATGAATACAAAGGATCTGTTTATACGGATCGAATAATAAAATTATGATCAGAATTAAAGCGTTTGCATTAATTGTTTGTTCCATGTGTTTCTTCAATGGCGGATTTGCTCAACCATGGTTTCAGAAATCAAGTTTTGGCGGAGAAGCAAGACACCGAGCAACCGCTTTTTCGATTGGAAATTTTGGGTACATCGGACTAGGTCATATCAATTCAGCTGTAGATGTAGAATATGAGGATTTCTGGAAATATGATCCTGCTTCCGATTCCTGGACACAAATTTCAGATTATCCGGAAGGAAAATGCTTTCATGTAACCGGATTCGTAATTAATGATAAAGCATACGTAGGAACCGGAAGGAAAATAGATGGTACTTATTTTAAAAGGTTTTACGAATATGACCCTGCCACAAATGTCTGGACCAGTATTGCAGATTTCCCAGGTTCTGCGAGAAGAGGAGCCGTTTCATTCGCAATAAATGGTTCTGGTTTTGTTGGAACTGGACAAACGACCGGGGGGTATTCGAATGATTTTTACAGATATGTTCCTGCGTCCAATTCTTGGTTTCCAATACCCAACTTGCCGGCAGCGGTGAGAACCTCCTCTGTTGCATTTGAATTGAATGGAATGGGTTATGTGGGCACTGGAAATACGAATGCTGGTTCTACCAATGACTTTTGGATGTATAACCCCGTTACGAATTCTTGGACGCCAAGAGCGTCGGTAGGTCCTACGACAAGGCAAGAAGCAACAGGTTTTTCGCTTAACGGAAAAGGTTATATAGGTACTGGTGATGATTATTCCAGTGGAAACAATTTTGGTGATTTCTGGGAATTCAATCCTTCAACGAATACATGGGTACAAATTGCAGATTTCAGTGGCACTGCAAGAAGATACCTTGTATCCTTTGTAATAGGTGATCGAGCATATTGTGGAACGGGAACTAATGGAACTAATTTTAGAGATTTCTGGATGTTTGACAGGTATCTGTCTGTCGTTTCTGAAGAATTGAAAAAAGCCAACATTTGTGTATATCCAAATCCGTCTAGTGAAAAGATATCGATCGACCTTAAGTCTGTTTCTAAGGAAACGAAAAATAAGATTGAGATAGAGGTCATAGACATGACCGGTAGATTATATGATGTTACTTATAAATGCGAAGAAAAGCTGATACTTGATCTGATGACAAAGGAATCAGGTATTTACCTTTTGAATTTTAAGGTAGATGGCGAGGTTTTACTTCAGAAAAAAATAATTAAAAGTTGAATAGATTACTAAGCATATTGATTTTAGCTACGAGCTTTCAGGCTTTTTCAGGTACTTGGATTAAAAAATCCAATTTTGGAGGAGTAGGAAGACACAGGGCTGTTGGAGGTTCTGTAAATAACAGGGGTTATCTTGGATTAGGGCATGTGAATGGTACAGGTGTTGATATATCCTACAAAGATTGGTGGGAATATGATCCTTCCTCTGATTCATGGACTCAACGTGCAGATTTCCCAGTCCCTAACCATGGTGCGATAGCGTTTTCAGCTATTGAGTGCATATTTGTTGGTGGTGGGTCAGCGCTGAATGGTGAGTTTTATAAATATAATCCACTTACGAATTCGTGGTCACCTACTGCAGCTTGTCCAATTTCGCCGGGTGATATTCAAGCTTTTTCGGTTAACGATAAAGGATATGTAATTTCAGGAAACTCACTTGTGGAATATAATGCGATGAACAACTCATGGCAAACAAAATCAAATGTTCCAGTTGCTGTAAATGCGTGGTCAGCTTCTTTTTCAATTGGATCAAGTGGTTTTGTTAAGACAGGAGTTAATTTTTTTGAATATAAGCCAGGGGAGGATACCTGGATTGTTAGATCTTCATTCCCGGGGCTTTCTTCCGGGGGGAGTTATGGCTTCGCTGCGGATGACGAAGGATATATTACTTGCGGTTATTTTTCAGGTCTTTCAAACGTCACGGATGAAGTTTGGAAATTTAATCCGGCTTTGAATGAATGGCTTCAAGTAGAAATTTTTCCAGGAACAAATCGAAGATTTCCTGTAGCGTTCTCGATCAATGGGAAAGGATATTTTGGAACTGGAACGAATGGAATAAACATGAATGATTTCTGGCAATATGATCCTTCATTTACATTGGGTATTGAAGATTTGATAGATGTGTCAGTGAATGTTTATCCGAATCCGTTTGTTGAAAATTTGACAATCCAGTTAGATTCACAATTATCGGAGATAGGCCTGACATATCATGTGACAGATCTTACCGGGAAACTTGTGAAATCAGGACAGATCGATTCAGAGAAAGTTCATTTGTCAATGATTGATACAAACCCTGGAACATACATTGTGAGCTTGTTTTATGGGGATAAGAAAATTAAAGATTTGAAGGTCATACAGATTTGATATGAGAGGTTTTTATCTAGTTGGTGTATTTGTTTGTTTTGTTCAGCTTGTGTCTGCACAAACTCAGAATTTCTGGACAAAGAAGAATGATTTTTCTGGAGGAAAGAGGGAGAGAGCCGTGGCTTTTTCGATTGGAGATTATGGATACATAGGAACCGGAGTGGATACGGCAGAAAATGTTAAAAAGGATTTCTGGAGATATGATGCAGTCATTGACTCTTGGACTCAAATTGCCAATTTACCTGGGGCAGCAAGAAGAGATGCAGTTGGTTTTGCTGTCAATGGGAAGGGATATTGTGGTACAGGAATAGACAATGATGCTTCTTTCATGGGGACAAAATTGAAAGATTTTTGGGAGTATAATCCTGCTACAAATACGTGGGTTCAAAAATCAGATTATCCTGGCGGAGGAGGAAACGGCATCTATTTTTCTACGGCTTTTACGATAGATTCTAAGGGTTATCTCTGCGGAGGGAAGATAGGACCTAATTTTTATTCTTCTCAGCTATGGGAATACAAACCAGCGAATGATCAATGGTCGCCTCGGGCCAATTTTCCAGGTGGAGTTCGTTATCAATTAAGTAGCTTCTCAATTGGTTATTATGGTTATGTCGGTCTTGGGGCGAATCAGGATGTTTTCAAGAAAGACTTCTGGAAGTACAATCCGGTTACAAATCAATGGTCTGCAATTGCAAATCTTCCAGGACCGGAAAGGGGCGGTTCAGCAACTTTCACCATAGGCAACAAGGGATATGTATGCATGGGAACAGATGGAGGATATCTAGATGATCTATGGGAATATAATCCTGCAAATAATACCTGGTACATAAGAGCATTTTACGGCGGTTCTGAACGCAAGAATTCAGTAGCCTTCACACTCGGAGATAAAGCTTATGTCGGCACAGGAAAGGGGTATTCCGGAAAAAAATCAAGTATTCAGGAATATACTCCCTATCAATACCTGGGCTTAGGAGATCAGATCTCTTTAGAAATGAATATTTATCCGAACCCTGCACAGGAAACACTTTCGCTAATAATTCCTGAGAATTTATCGGGAAAGGTAATTATTAGAGATGTTCTTGGAAAAATCCATTGGGATGGCGATTATACGGAGAATATGGAGTTGTCGATTAATGTACAATCATTAAAAGCGGGGAATTATTTTGTGTCCTTTATGGATTCAGAAAATGGGGTTAGTGGTTCATCCAAATTCATTAAATTATAACATGAGATTATTGAAATTCATATTGGCTTTTTTGCCGCTGTCTCTTTTTAGCTTTGGACAGGATAATTGGGTTCAGCGCGATTCTGTTAACGGTCCACCAAGATCAGTATCTGCAAGTTTCGTTCTTCAAAATGAAGGGTACGTATTAGGTGGTTTGGATGATTTTACGTTCAAAAGAAAAATGTATTCGTATAATTATTTTCAAAATGACTGGGATGATGAAGAATCTATCGGTGGTCCGAATGGTGACGGTTTAGAAAGAGGTTCGGCTTGTGCCTTTGCACTGGAAGGTAAAGGGTATATCTGTTTGGGTCAAGGCCAGACAATGGCATACATGAATGATCTCTGGCAATTTGATCCTGATACCAAAGCTTGGTCGCAAAAAGCAGATTTTATGGGTACTCCCAGAAGGCAAGCTGTTTCTTTTACAATTGGAACCAAAGCATATGTAGGTACAGGTCAGGATCTTTCAGGACTGAGAAAAGATTTTTACTCATACGATGCTTTAACTAATTCATGGGTTCAATTGAATGATTTCCCGGGTACCGCAAGGAAACAAGCTGTTGCTTTTGAGATGGGGGTGAAAGGTTGGTTAGGAACTGGTGATGACGGAACGTTGAAAAAGGATTTCTGGATGTATGACCCTGCTTCAGATAATTGGATTCAAAAAACAGATTTTCCGGGATCAGCGAGAGCGGGAGCCGTTGGTTGGTCAACTCATCCAACATGTTTCATCGCAACGGGTGAGGACGTAAATTTTGAGTATAAAAAGGATGTTTGGGAGTATAATTATTATTCAAACAGCTGGACGCAAAGAGTAGATCTGATAGGGCCCGGAAGAAAAAATGCGATAGCTTTTGTACTTGACGGGATTGCCTTTGTAGGAACAGGTTACAATGGAGTTTTTCTGGATGACTTCTATGCGTATTTTGGAATTGTTGGAATAAATGAACAAGAAGTTGTCAGCTCCAGTGTTTATCCAAACCCAGTAAGTAATGAATTGACGATAAGTACTGAAACTAATTTATCTGATTCTCAAGTGTTGATTTATTCAGTGACAGGTAAGATGGTTTACAGCTCAACTATGAATTCTTCGGATATGCATACTTTAAATGTTTCTCGATTTGACGAAGGAGCGTATTTCTATCGAATTTTAGATGAATCAAGGGGTAAAATGACTTCAGGAAAATTCGTAGTTAAAAAATGAGGATCTTCTTTTTGAACGTATTATTCTTTGCACTTGCTTCTTGCTCTCAGCCCAGTAAGGATCGAGAATTAAATTCAATCGATAAGGAGGACGTTGTCACGGAGTCAAATGAGATACAGTCAGTTGTCCTGGAATATGGCCCCGGAGAATTTGGGTATCAGATTATTGAAAATGAGAAATTGTTGATCGATCAGCAACATATTCCTGCTGTCCAAGGGTTGAAAAGATTTAAGACAAGAGAAGAAGCACAGCGATTGGGAGAGCATGTTAAAAGCATGATTCAGAAAGGCATAATGCCTCCAACAGTATCAATTAATGACTTGGATAGTTTATATATTTCATATTGAAATTACAAGAACAAAATAAATTGAATTGATTCCAAAATCTAAAAAACCTATTATATTTGCACCCGCTAACCAGTTAGTTTAATGGCGAGATAGCTCAGATGGTTAGAGCGCAGGATTCATAACCCTGAGGTCCGGGGTTCAACTCCCCGTCTCGCTACAAAAAGGGATCTCAATCCCAGTAAAGGTTTCAGAGTTTTCACTGAAACCTTTTTTTATTGTCCAAACTTTCTTGTGCTAGGAACTGTGCTAGGTCTTGTGCTAGGAATTTCCTCGTTTTAGGGTTTTTAAAACAAAAAAAGACCCTCATTTCTGAAGGTCTTTTTTAATTAATATGTTTGTTTAATACTTATTCTGACAATACTTCCGGACTTGTTGTAAAGAAAGAGTTTTCTCCTACTGTGAATCTTTTCGGTGTCTCACAACCATTCGAATCAGTAATTGTTAGATCATAAATACCTGCAATTAGATTCAATTGATCCTCATCAGTTGCCGGAATTTGTATCGGTTCCAATGTTGACCATGCATAGGTAACTGGAAGTTCGCATACTACTGTAACATCTACATACCCATTATTCGATTGGTAAGAAGCGTTTCCAATTATCGCCGATACTTGCGCGGCTGTTGGTTCTGTAAGTGTTACGTTTCCTGAATTACTTGCAAGAGAGATGTCCTCAACCAGGAAATTATAAGTGCCTTGAGAAAGGCTACCCATTGTTACTTGAGAACCAGAGATTTGAATCCCATTAAAAGTGTATGGCATATATCCTCCAGATATATCCAGAATGACCTGTCCGTTATTAAATCCTGCGCATGTCGGATTAACAACTGTAACAGTTACGCTCAAGGGAAGCTTTTCAGTTTGAGCAGTACTAATGAAAGTAAGCGCTGAAAAAAGAATTGCCGTTAGATAAGTTTTTGTTTTCATGTTTTTATTTTTTGTTTTTTATTTCGTTAATCAAATTTCTACAATTGAAACAGATCATCTCTAGCGATCATGCAACAATTGAATAAAAATAGAATCAAATCTTTAGATATTAATACGTAATTATACGTAGAAAGGTTATCATTTGAAACGATATACTAAATTATTTAGATTGTTGCAGGTGAATTAATTAGACTTTTTTCTTTCCAGAATTTACAAGATTAATCGTTGTTTCATAGAGATTAGTGTTCTCGATCTTTGACTTTAACCAGGCATAATAACTCATTAAGAAGATGTCTTCCTGTTCTGCCGGCCTGTATTCAAGGGTATCATTCATCTTTTTGATGAAGTGTACTTTTTGATTTGACGACGAGCTATGATAAAATGATTTCACCAGATTTAGAAATTCAATGGCTTGACTTCTCTTATTTTCCTTGAAATATTTGCCATAACTTCTTTTAAAGGACGTTATTCTCGATTCAACGAAATCAATATCGTCCAGATCAATGTGGAGTAATATCTCTATGAAATTCTTGTTTAGGACCCAATCCAGTCCAACGTGGTGTTCATACCAGTGATCTGTGCGCTGAAATTTTGATAGGATCAAACGGACTTCGGATAATTCACCTTGTTGGAAATGGATCATTGCCCGGGTGAGTAGACAGGGTAGAAGGTCATCGCTGCTGGGTTTATATTTCTTTATCAAAGTATCGAGAATATTGCCAGCATCTGTTGGATAACCAATGTAATTCAGATTCAATGATTTAAGCATAGTGTATCTGATGATCATTGAATTGTGATACTTTGAATCAAATCGCTGCATCTGAACAAACATGTCTTCTAGGAAATGTAGACTATGATCAAAATCTTTTTTTCTGAATAAAATATTGGCGACTGAATACAACAAACCCAGATGATAGACCATATTTTTTTCAGAGTCTTCAATGCTGCCTTGTAGTTTTCTGAGATGTTCCACAAAAAACAGGTCGATTTCATGATAGTTTCTGGTATGAAATCCTTCGACATCAAGGATCATTGAAATCTGATAAAGAGATTGAAAACTATACCCTTCAAGATCCGAGATATTGAAAGCAGAGTATTTTTCTTTTAAAAGAGTTTGAAGATGTATTGTGTTTCCTGTCCTTTCTGATACACAATAGGCCTTTTTTATCGAAGCGTAGGCGGAGTTTATTCGCTCTTGTTCAATGAATTTCAGGGTGTTCAGTTCAAGTTTTTCATAAAGGGTTTCCTGGTTAATCGTATGATCAAGGTAAGAATGCTCGATCATTGAATGGTAGATCTCATTGAGAATTGAATATTGTTTGATCTCGAGAGCTTTCTGTTCAGCCTTTTTCAGAAGCTGTGAAGCTAATTTATCAGCTTTGAAAACAAAAAGTCTTCTCGCAAGTAGTAATTGTTTTAATAAATGTGATTCTTCTGTAACAACCGTATCTAAGGCGCTTCCACCAAGAAAATCGATCAATCTGTCAGAAAGTCTTTTGTTCAGAACGTTGTAAGCATTATCCCCAATGGTTTTTTTGATCTTATTTTCATCACCGTTAGAATATGCTTTAAAGAGATCTATATTTCTTGCGTCGTTTCTTTTGTTTCTGGAATTCAAATACTGGATAAAACCACTCTTTTCTTTGCTGGTCATAATGTTTACCAGATCTTTTACAACACTCATAAGTAGTAATTATATCGGGATGCTAAAAGCTTTAAAATAATTGTTTTTTGACAATATACCAATAATATATCGTAATTATTTTGAAAAAAATAAATTTATAGAGTAATCTGAAGAAAGCACCTTTGCTTCATAATTAAAAACAAGAGTTATGACGAACGAAACGAATTTTACCAGAAACGAAGAGAATCACGAAAATGATAATCTAAAGAATCAATTTAAACCAACTCCTGCGTTCATGGGGGCTTCCTGGTTAGCTCTGGGAGCCGGACTTATTTCTTATTGCATCGGGCTATGGAATTCTGATATGATGTTGAATGAAAAGGGATATTACTTTACAGTGATCATGTTCGGATTGTTTTCAGCGATTTCTGTTCAAAAATGTGTTAGAGATCGTGCTGAAGGGATTGAAGTAACCGATATTTATTACGGATTAAGTTGGTTTACGACAATAACATCAGTTTTACTACTGGTAATTGGATTGTATAATGCGGACCTTCTGCTAAGCGAAAAAGGATTTTATGGCATGTCTTTCACATTGTCTGTATTTGCTGCAATCGCTGTTCAGAAGAACACAAGAGATCTTAAGGCATCCAGATCATAGAGTTCAATGGATTTCAAAAAAGGAAGTGAGCCACTTCCTTTTTTTTGTAACCAAAAATTCTTAAAGAGTTTGAGTAATAAATACTATCCTATGATCTCAGCTTCTTATTTCGCGGCCTTATGGACCGCATCAATCGTTGGAATTCTAACTTCTGGAAATTCAGTTTCAGACTTGAAATCTGCAATTCGTTCGCAGAAAATAACATGTCAGGTTAGTACTACAGGAAAATTCAATGGCAATTCGGTGTTGCTGGAAATGTCAAACAAAAGTTCAGGGAATCTCATAATTGTTGTGACTCCAGGTACTCTATTTTATCCAAAAGACAGTGGTGAACAAACCTTAATCGTTGTTGAGGATCAAATTGTGGAATTATCACCCGGAGAAAAAAAGAAGCAGGTGATCAATGCGTATTGTTCAGAGCTACACGACAGATGTCCTTCTGGAGGAGTGGGAGCATCAATAGGAAAATCATCAGATTCTAAGTTTGACTCACTGTTTGTTTTTATTAAAGGTAAGAAGTTCGATAATTCGATCTTTCAGAATGTTGTCTGGGCAATTTCAGATGGAAATGATATTTCAGCAATAAGTGCTGATTCAAAAGACAAAAAAGAACTTCGGAAATTTCTTAGTGCGTTAACCGGACAGGAGGAAGTCGATTATACCTCTGATTACATCCTCACAATTGATAGCCTTGGTTATATTCGTAGAACATTGCATCAGGTCAAGGGTGAATTGGAAATATCCAGTGCTAAATCAAGATTTCTCTATCAATACGTTTATGACGAAAATGGTAAAATGAAGTATAAGTCTCAACTCGCATTTCAGGTGCCTGAAGGCAAATCAGACTACAGATTCAACATTATCGTGAAGAATTGGTCTAAAGGAAACTATTCGATGAAGCTCAAAGACGGGAAAGACGAAATTGCGACGTATGAATTTAAAGTCTGATCACAGTTTTTCAAGTTCATTCTGCACGAATTCAGCAAGTTCCTTAATATAGGCTTCAGAAAAATCAAATTCGACATTTGCGGTTTTGTATATGTCAGGAATTGATTTCGTGTACCCTAGCTTAAGTGCTTCTTTATACGCATTAATTCCTTTTTCTGGCTGCGAAATACTGTTTTTCCATACCCCCAAAGCTCCAAGCTGGGCGATACCATATTCGATGTAGTAAAATGGAACTTCAAACAAATGGAGCTGTCTTTGCCATCCCGTTTCCAGACTTTTTTCATAACCTGTCCAATCTGTAAGTCCGGTTCCATATTCTTTATTCAGCTGCATCCATTTTTCCGTACGTTCTGAGACATTGTGATGTGGATTTTCATAGATCCAGTGCTGAAACTCATCTATTTGAGCTATCCAAGGGAGTATTTTTATGATTCCCTCAAGTTGTTCTTTCTTCGCTCTTTTTAAGTCTTCTTCATTTTTATAAAACTCATGCCAATAGGGCATAGTAAGCAATTCCATCGACATGGATGCAAGCTCAGCTACCTCTGAAGGAAGGCTTTTGAATCCTGTTAACTCAAGATCACGACTCAAGAATGAATGAACCGCATGTCCACCTTCATGAACCATTGTCACAAGATCTCGCTGTGCTCCGACTGAATTCATGAAAATAAATGGAACACCTGATTCGTACAACGGATAATTGTACCCGCCTGGTGCTTTCCCAGCTTTTGAATCAAGGTCCAGATGGCCCATTTTATTCATTGTCACGAGGCAATCTGAAAAATAAGGATCGATCTTATTCAACATATTAACCGTTCCTTCTAGAAGTCTTTCACCACCTTCAAATGGTTTTAAAGGTTGCTTTCCTACAGGATCAACTTCCAGATCCCATGGTTTGAACTTCGATTTTCCAAGCTTTGAAAGTCGCTTGTTGTGGATTTCCTTTACCATCGGTACGACGGATCTCTTGATCGCATTGTGGAACTCAAAACAATCCTCTTTCGAGTAGTCGAATCTACCCAGAGCTTTGAATTTGTAATCTCTGAAATTCTCAAAGCCAGCAATCACTGCTATTTTATGTCGAAGTTGGATCAATTCAGAATAGAGTTGATCAAGCTTGTCAATATCTTCAAGTCGACGATTATGGATCTTTTCAAAGATCAATTTACGAAGAGCTTCGTCCGTTTCTTTTAAAAAGGAAGCGGCTTTTTGCATCGTAAGCACGTTTCCTTCATGCTCAATGCTTTGGGCTGCAGATATAGCCCCAAATTGCTGACTCTTTTCGTTGATCTCCGCTTCAATGGGTACATTTTCGTCGCGATAGAGTTCTAACGCCGTTTTTACTCCTCTCAAATAGATTTGATAAGCAACGTCCTTTTCCAATTCAGAAACAAATGAACTTTCAGCGAGCTTTTTATTCAGTTGATCTTCAAAAGGCGCAATTTCAGGCTGGATCTTGGTTACAAACTCAGTATAAGAAGAGGAGAGGGATTCATCTCTTGTATCAATAGTCATTTTGATATATCGCCAGGCAAGATCTTCCTCTAAAACAGCTTCAAGTTCACTTTTGTCTATTAACCATTGGATTAGCTCTTCTTTTGATTGTATGGATCGGTTAAGTAGATCCGAATAGTAAGCTTCGATATCAGACCAGGTGTTGATCTGTAAATCCTGCTGAACGAATGTGCGGTTGTGCTGAGTTAGTTTCATGTCATAAAAAAAGTCGGCTTAGCCGACTTAAAGAATTAATTATTTACCTCTACTGGTGCCTGTTTTTGTAGCAGTGGTTTTCTTAGTAGCTGACGGCTTTGCGGCTTTTGCTTTCGCGCTATCAGCTTTAGGTTTAGCAGCTGCAGGTTTTTTAGCCGCAGGTTTTTTCTCTTTTGTTTCAGCTTTGTCTCCCTTTTCAGCTGCATCAGATTTTTTAGGAGCCTTGTCTTCCTTTTTTTCTTCGATCTTCAGTAGTCCAGCCTTCATTAGAAGGTTGTACCATTGAAAGATCTTCTTCACATCTGAAGGATAAACTCTTTCCTGGTCGAAATTAGGAAGTAGTTCAATTAGATAAGCACGAAGGACATCTAGGTCTTCTTTGTGAGAAGGACATTCTTTGCCACCTTCTTTTTCAAAGATCGCCACAAACAGATCTTTTAAAGGAGCATCCTCATCATAAGTGTAGATAGAAATATCATCCAATGCAGAAATTCTATCTGATGCATATGCTGGAACTCGCTTATTGTCGATCAGTGATTCTACAATAATGTTGTTCTTTCCTTGCGCAATTACTCTAAAAAGACCCGGTTTACCGGAGATAGCAATGATTCCTGTTAAATCCATTCGTTAAAAATTAGGGATCAAAAATATAAATTAAATCGGTGGTTTACAATTTGGTGATTTTTGTGTGTCTCAAAGTGCCGTTTGAATTGATGATCAAATGGTAAATTCCAGAAGAAAGAGAGCTGTTCATTTGAACTGAATTACCATTCAAAACATGCGGAACAATTTGCCCTTTTTCATTGATTATCAATACTTCATCAAGAACGTCTAGGCCAATTATCTCAAATGTATTCTGAAAAGGATTCGGTGCAATATTTATTTCCGCTGAATTCTGCTCTTCCAGACCAACAAATACATTGAATGGTGGAGTTTCAGAAATACATCCATCATCACTTATGCAATAACAGGTATAAACACCATAAGGTGGGAAGATATCCAAAGTTGGTGAGGTCGCTCCAGGAATGTCAACACCGTTGAGTGTCCATTGGTAATTTGTAAAGGATAAAGATGCCAATGTATATCCCGATGCTAATATCGGAAGAATTGGTAGCACTTCTAATTGTGTGACGAAATGAGTGTCTGTTATGGCCACACAGCCTCGGTTGTCGTATACAGAAGCAATATATTCACCTCCTGTAGGAATCAGATAAGGACTTCCCAATCCGCCATCATTCCATTCAATAGAAGTAGGAGTTATAGAAGTAGATACTATCAAAGGTACTGGTTCCGAACACATGCTATTATCACCTGAAACAGAAGCAGAAAAATCTGTCCCGAGCAATAAATTTAATGCATGAGGTTTTCCGTATCCGTAGGAATTGTTCGGAACAATGCCAGTATATTGGTCACTGTATGCCGTACCGATCAAGTCATTCTTGAATGAAGAATACGATGCTCTCGGACAAGACTCTAGATAGAGGGCGGCAATTCCGGCAACGACAGGCGATGCCATAGATGTACCTCCGTTTCTTGCATGCCAACCATTGATATCAACATTGTTGTTATAAGTAGGTGAGGCCAACATCCACATGGGCCCTGCAGCAAGTGCTACATCTCCACTGGCAGTAACATCTGGTTTGATCACGTTATGTCTGGAGGGTCCTTTACTCGAGTTAGGACTTAATTGCCCTACCGGAGTATTGTCACTGGGGGTGTAATAGGTATTGTTTTTATTCGTATGTCCTTTACGATTTCTCATATTACCAACAGAGATAACTTTTTCAGAGCAATTCCAGGAAGAAACGATCGATTGTTCCTCATCCGGCATTTGGTAATGAATGATCTCAGGTACCACAGATGGAGAGGGTAGTGAAGTAACAAAGTCATTTAACCCTAGCCATGCACCGCTCCATATGTCGTACAATCCGGACCCTTCGGTCATAAATCTGAAATTATAGGATGTTGAATCTACATTGGTGAAAAGAACCTGAATTCGAAGGTCATCATTGATCTGTTCAGGGTAAATTTCTATTGTCGCAATCCGATTGCCCAGATCATTGTAAATGGTATCGTAAAGAACTCCACCTAATGCTGTGTTTGCGGGGATGAAATCTGTTCTTCCCCTGAATCCATAGGTCGGTGATGGCCTGTCTGCTCCGAATGCGTAATTATAGTTTGCGTTGGAAATGTCAGACCACAGGTCAAAATAGATCGTATTAGCTCCAAAGGCCGCTGAGCCACTTGGATTATTTCTTAACCAGACAAAAGTTGTATCAGCAGTAGGAGTTCCCCGAACGTGATATTTTCCTTTAGCTCCTGAGTTTCCAGCTGCGCATACAATAATTCTACCTGGTTTTTCATCGAGTAAACTTTCCATGTATTCACTCGCGGGGTCATCTCCATCATGGCTTCCTAAATAAGAGCCTAAACTTAAATTAACCACGGCAGGCATTCCCAGTGTGTCAGCCACTTTGAAGATGTAATCGCAGGCATCTGCTATGGTCATAGTCCAGTTTGGAAGGCTAAAATTCGATTCAACAATGATCAGATTTGCTTCAGGTGCCATTCCTCTGTTCTGACCATTGGCATTTGCGTTTCCGCATGCCATACCGGCGACTGTAGTACCATGACCTGTACCATTTTCGGTGCTGATACAAGTACCATTGTTGATCTGCTCTTCATTCCAGACAATTCCATATCCGTAAGGTGACGCCGGGCCGCCGCTGGAAAGCGTATGGTCCCAGTATCTAAGGACTCTTGTTGTTCCGTCATCATTTTTAAAATCTGGGTGGGTGAAATCCAATCCCTGATCCACGATCCCAATGATAACTCCTTTTCCTGTATAAGGGGAATCAAGTCCTCCGGTTCCATTATGTACTTGATTTACATAATGAAGAAGTCTCGCAGAATCTGCTAGAGCAGTTGGAATGGCATTGTCAAAATAAAAATCATCGATCGATTCTGATTTCACCAGTTCTTGCAGATGACTTAAACTAGACTGAATGTATATCCATTTAGGAGTTACATGATGAATGTTAATCTTATTCTTCGATAAATTCTCCATGTTTGTTAAAGAATATGGGACTGCGAATGAGCTCACTACTTCCTTTTTTGTTAGGTCCATGAAAGAATATCCCGGGATAGGTTTTTGAGCTAATACCATGAATAGCGGAGCGAACAGAAATGTAAGAAAACTTATTTTGAAAGGGATGCGGCTAGCCATTGATAATTGTTTTTAACCTTGTGACGTAAATATAGACCGAAAGGTAAAAAAATAAAAGCTGACTAATTGAATTTAACTAATTTAGAACCTTAAGAATTTGCAATCATTATTATGAAGAAGACAATAATCAAATTGAGCCTTGCCGTATTTGCATTAGGAATCGCTAATGTTATTTATGGACAAGAGACGAAGGAGATCCTAAACTGGTACAATGGTAAAAAACCAGGTATGGAGACAGAAAAAGCATATAAAATGCTTAAGAAAAGAAAATCCGAAACTGTAGTTGTAGCCGTTATCGACTCGGGAATTGATATTGAACATGAGGATCTTAAAGGTAAGATTTGGGTGAACAAAGATGAGATCCCAGGGAACAAGATCGATGATGATAATAACGGGTATGTTGATGATGTATATGGATGGAATTTCCTTGGTAACTCAAATGGTGAAAATCTGAACGAGGCAAATCTTGAGAAAACTAGATTATTAAGAAAGTATACAGCAAAGTTTGATAAGGTTGATCCTGAAACTCTTTCTGCTGACGAGAAAAAAGAATACGAGCTTTATCAAGAAGTGAAAACTGATGTAGAAGCAGAAATTGAAATGTATTCTTCAGTGATTGCGCAATTGGATATGATGCCTCAAATGATCCAGCAAATTCCTGTTATGGTTAGCTCTCAAATCGGGAAGACTGATTATACATTGGAAGATCTTGAAAAGTGGAAGCCAGACAATGATCAGATGAAGCAATTGAAAAGAGCAGCGAAAGCAATTCTAACTGGTGACCTTACAATGGAGGTGATCGATAAGCAGAAGGCTCAGATTCAGGGAATGCTTGATTACAATTTGAATGTGAACTACATAGATCGCGAATTGATTGGTGATAATCCTGATGATTTCAGTGATAAAAATTATGGTAATTCAGATGTAGAAGGACCAGACGCGTTGCACGGAACTCACGTAGGTGGAATTATTGGTGCGGTAAGAGGAAATGAATTAGGTGGTGATGGTGTTGCTGAAAATGTATTGTTGATGTCTGTTCGTGCTGTGCCTGATGGTGATGAATTCGATAAGGATATCGCTTATGCCGTTCGTTATGCAGTAGATAATGGTGCTCAAGTGATCAATATGTCATTTGGTAAAGCATACTCTCCTCATCAGAAGGAAGTGCACGAAGCATTCAAATACGCTGATTCAAAAGGAGTTCTTTTGGTTCATGCAGCAGGAAATGATAATGCGAATGTAGATTCAGTAGGAAATTTCCCAACATCGCTTTACTCATTCCAGACGAGTCCATTGGATCACTTCCTTACTATCGGAGCTTCTACGAGATTTCCTAAAAAGGAATTGGCAGCTACATTCTCTAATTACGGACAAACTAAAGTTGACGTATTTGCACCAGGATTTGAGATCTACAATACTGTTCCTCAAAGTGACTACATGAAACTTCAGGGAACTTCAATGGCTGCGCCAATGGTTTCTGGTGTTGCAGCGATGTTGAAGTCTTATTTCCCAACTCTGACAATGAAAGAGATCAAGGATATTATGCTTCAATCTGCAACAAGTTACAAAGGAAAGCAGCAGTATAAGCCTGGAACAGAAGATCTAGTTGATTTCGCTTCTCTATCAGTAACGGGAGCTGTAATCAATGTGAAGTCAGCTGTGAAAATGTGCATGAAACTTGAGAAGTCTAAATCCTCAAAATAATTTTTCATAAGAAAGATGAAAAGGCTACTTTAGGGTAGCCTTTTTTTATGTCATGAAGAATTTGATTTTTATTACAATGCTGATCCTTTCGTTCAGTGTATTTTCTCAAAGCACTGAAGAACTTGATGAATGGATGGATGTATGGCACAATGCCGCATCAAAAGCCGATTTTACTGGTTATTTCGATAAAATGGATAGTGATTTTATTTTTCTTGGAACCGCTCCGGGAGAAAGATGGACTAAAGTTGAATTTGCTACATTTTCTAAACCCTACTTTGATAAGGGCAAGGCATGGGATTTTAAAGCGACCAACAGAAACTGGAGCTTTTCGGAAAATGGAAAGATCGCCTGGTTTGACGAGGATCTTGAAACTTGGATGAGAGGATGCAGAGGAAGTGGAGTCCTGGTGAAGAAAAAAGGACAATGGAGATTAAAGCAGTACAATCTTACCGTTTTAATTGAAAATGAAAAGATGGATGAATTTATCCAACTGAGAGATCAACCGATCGAATCAGAAAAATAAAAAAGGTGGCTTATGCCACCTCTCATTAATTATTTCCCTTTGCGTGATCAGCTAAGAATTGCTGTAATCCAATATCTGTTAAAGGATGCTTCGCCAGTGCTTTAATGGCACTTAGCGGGCCTGTCATTACGTCTGAACCGATCTCTGCACAATGAATAATATGCATTGGGTGACGCACCGAGGCTGCAAGTATTTGCGTATCGAATGTATAATTGTCATAGATCGTTCTGATCTGAGCGATCAAATCCAATCCATTTGTAGAAACATCATCAAGACGTCCAAGGAATGGGGAGATATAAGTTGCTCCTGCTTTGGCTGCTAAAAGCGCTTGTCCCGCAGAAAAGATCAATGTACAATTTGTTTTAATGCCCTTTTGAGAAAAGTACTTTATAGCCTTAATACCTTCCGGAATCATAGGGATCTTAACAACGATATTCTTGTGTAAAGATGCCAGAGCTTCACCTTCACGGATCATCCCTTCAAGATCAGTAGCGATCACTTCTGCACTAACTGGTCCGTCAACAATGTTACAAATAGCAACATAGTGATCTAGAATTTTTTGTTGACCTGTTATCCCTTCTTTAGCCATTAGGGATGGATTTGTCGTCACGCCATCAAGAATGCCAAGATCATTGGCTTCTTTAATGTCATTTAAGTTTGCAGTGTCGATGAAAAACTTCATGGATTTTTTTTTGATAAAAGTACATAGAAGCAATCTATCGAAATGGAGAACACCGAAATACTTCTCAACGATTTTTACACATCTGAAGCCAAATCATTCAATTCAAGAAGAAAAATTAGGGTTGTAAAAAAAAAGAGGGGTAAGCTACTTATATCGCACCGCTACAACCTCATACCTTTGCTACGTTCCCGTCCTGGAGGATTAAGAGGGAGCTGGTCGTACAAGACTTACCCCGTGCAAAAGTAATTAGTTTTTCTATATTTTAAAGGATGTAATACAATTAGTTCAAAATCGAAAAAAAGATTTAGGTTACTCATGTTACATGAATAATTTCGAAATGAACGATATTTGTATTTCAAATTAAGCATTTCAAGTTATGACAATTGAACAGATTTATACAGGATGTCTTGCACAAGGTGCATATTACATTACATCAGAAGGAGAAGCAGCTATCATTGATCCTCTAAGAGAGATCGAACCTTATATTGAACGGGCAAAAAAAGACAACGTAAAGATCAAATACATTTTTGAAACGCATTTTCATGCTGATTTCGTTTCTGGTCACATTGATCTGGCTAAGGCGACAGGTGCTACCATCGTTTATGGACCAAATGCAAATCCAAGTTATAAGGTTCATGTGGCGGCAGATGGAGAAGAGTTTGCTTTAGGGAATGTAAAAATCAAGACCCTTCATACTCCAGGCCATACCATGGAAAGTACTTGTTATTTAATGAAAGACGAGTCCGGTAAAGACCATTCATTATTTTCAGGAGATACCTTATTTATTGGAGATGTAGGTAGACCCGACCTTGCTCAAAAAGCTGCGAGTATGACCCAGGAGCAATTGGCTTCAACATTGTTCCATTCATTAAGAGATAAGATCATGGTTTTATCTGATGACGTGGTAGTTTATCCAGCTCATGGCGCAGGATCTGCATGTGGGAAGAACATGAGTAAAGAAACTGTTTCTACAATCGGTGAGCAGAAGAAATTGAATTACGCTTTAAGAGCGGATATGACGAAACAAGAATTTGTTAAAGAAGTTACTGACGGGCTTTTGCCTCCTCCCGGATACTTTGGTATGAATGTAATGATGAATAAAACAGGTTACGACAATATTGGAGAGGTAATGAAAAGAGGGATGACACCACTTTCTCCTGTTGCATTTGAAGTTGCAGCGAACGAAACAAGTGCATTGGTTCTTGATACAAGAAACCCTCAGGATTTTTCTGATGGATTTATTCCAAATTCGATCAATATAGGATTAGATGGTCAATTCGCTCCATGGGTTGGTGCAATGATCCCTGATGTAAAACAGCAAATTTTATTGATTGCTGATCAAGGGAGGGAAGAAGAAGCGGTGAAGAGATTGGCTAGAGTAGGTTACGATTTCGTGATCGGTTTCCTTGATGGTGGTTTTGATTCTTGGAAATCTGCTGGAAAAGAAATGGATACGATTGATAGAATTTCAGCAGATGATTTTGCAAACTTGTATGAAGGTAAGCCAAACATTATCGATGTAAGAAAGCCAGGTGAATTTACCGCTGAACACGTGGATGGAGCGAAGTCTATACCTCTTGATTTTATCAACTCTGAGATGAGTTTCTTTCCAAAAGATGAGCCTTTTATCATTCATTGTGCAGGTGGATATAGAAGTATGATCGCTGCTTCTATTTTAAAATCTAGAGGATTTGATAACTTTAAGGAGGTTGCTGGAGGATATGGCGCAATTTCAAAGACCAATGTTCCTAGAACCGATTATGTTTGTCCTAGTACGTTAAAAGAAAAATGATTGACTTGTGAAAAAAGCAGTATTTCTTTTTGTTCTTATCGCGATTACAATGTTTACTCGCGCACAGAAGAACTTCGGAACAGGTGATACTGAGTTTGAGAAACAATTGAATATTTTGAATTCTGAAGCGAAATCTGATTTGAATTCGTTCAAAGAAGATATTTCTAAGGAGCTAAATGTTTCTAAGGATAGAATTCAAGAGTTATTGAATAAAGCTATGGAACCTGTAGAAATTATCCTTTCGGGTAGGATTTCTGGAATTGCAAAAACTGACTTTGAAAATGTGATTAAAAGCTACGAGAAAAATAAGGACAAAGGCTGGGGCCAAATTGCTAAGGATCTCGGAATAAATCCTGGTTCTCCAGAATTCCATGAATTAAAAGATAAGCCAAAACATAAGCCTTCCTCTAACGGGAATTCAAATGGGAAAGGAAATTCCAAAGGAAAAGCAAAGAATTAAATGAATAGGGTCGAGAGGCCCTATTTTTTTTCTTTGATCGTATTCCAAGTTTGATACATGGATTCTTGCGAAGGTCTGTTCTCTTCCATCTCTGTTAATGGTTCACATGGTTTAAGTGTACTGTAAAGTTCACCAGGTAGGGCTTGGTATAATGCTGTACCTTTCGTTTTCCATTCAATCATCTCATCAGATACTTCTTTAATGTCATTGTCATTTTTAGCTTCGTAAGCTGCTTTAACACTTTCTAGAGTTGGTAAAGCTTCACCTTGTTTTCTAGTATCAAATCCAGGAGTACTTTCGTTT
>CALCCB010000084.1 GCA_937899625.1 uncultured Bacteroidota bacterium | reverse complement strand
ATAATCTGTTCGTTAATTGATTCAACGAAATATTTAATTTACAAGTAAAACTTTTTTAAAAGTCAACCCCAAACTGATTTTTTTTTTAACTTTTTTCTGTAAATATTTGTTCTACTGAAGCTGGTTGGTTTTTTACCGATCCGAATAGACTTCTAAAAAATAATAACCAAAACTAAAAAGGATTTTTCGATGAGTAACAATCATGAAGTTGTATGGAGTGCTTGTCTCAAAGTAATAAAGGATAATATTCCTCCACCCGCGTTTAAAACCTGGTTTGAGCCAATAGCGCCTGTAAAGCTTGAGAACAATATTCTGACGATTCAGGTTCCGTCACATTTTTTCTATGAGTGGCTAGAAGAAAACTATATTACTCTGTTGAAAAAGGTTATTAAGAAGGAGCTTGGCCCTGAAGGATCACTTGAGTACAGTATTGTAATGGAGAATAATTCGACCAATTCGACTCCATATACGGTTAAACTACCTGCATTGAACAAGAAGTCATTGAAAAATGCACCTGTTACAATGCCGATTGATCTGAATGAAAATCAGATCAGAAATCCATTTATTATTCCTGGATTAAAGAAGGTAAATGTTGATTCCAATCTGAATCCGTCTTATTCATTCGATAATTTCGTTGAAGGAGATTGCAACCGTCTTGCACGTGCATCTGGTTTTGCTGTCGCAAATAAGCCTGGTGGAACAGCATTTAATCCACTATTGATCTACGGTGGAGTTGGATTAGGGAAAACCCATCTTGCTCATGCGATTGGTATTGCGATTAAAAATCAGTTCCCGAACAAGACTGTTTTATATGTTGGTTCTGAGAAATTTGCTCATCAGTTCATTGATGCGTTGAAGAATCAGACTACGAATGACTTTATCCATTTCTATCAGATGATCGATGTATTGATCATTGATGATGTACAGTTCTTCTCTGGAAAGGAGAAAACGCAGGATGTATTCTTCCATATTTTCAATCACTTGCACCAAAACGGAAAGCAGATCATCCTTACATCTGATAAGCCGCCAGTAGAAATGCAAGGAATGGAGCAGCGACTTCTTTCACGCTTTAAGTGGGGATTATCTGCAGATCTTGGAACTCCAGATCTTGAAACGAGAATTGCTATCCTTGAGAAGAAGATGTATGGAAATGGTATTGAGCTGCCACGCGATGTAGTTGAATATCTTGCCTACTCGATCAACACGAATGTTCGTGAAATGGAAGGGGCATTGAATACACTGCTTGCACAGGCATCTTTGAATAAGAAAGCGATTACCCTTGAGCTTGCTAAGCAAATGGTTGACAAGTTCGTGAAGAATACAGCGAGAGAAGTTTCGATCGAATACATTCAGAAAGTAGTTTGTGATTATTTCGATCTACCAATCGAAATGCTGAAGTCAAAGACAAGAAAGAGAGAAGTGGTTCAGGCTCGTCAGATCTCAATGTACTTCTCAAAGAAAATGACGAAGTCTTCACTAGCAAATATTGGAGCGCATTGTGGAGGAAAAGATCACGCGACTGTACTTCATGCTTGTCGTACGGTAATGAACCTTTCTGAGACAGATAAGCAATTCAGAGTATATCTAGAAGACTTAGAGAAAAAACTAACAATTCAATAAATATTTAGCCATCGTTTTTTACGATGGCTTTTTTGTCTAATTAAAACCTAATAAATATGAATGAAGCAAATTTGATCTTCAATACTGTCATCATTTTACTTTTGGTGGTATTCCTTTTGAAGTCAGTGGTGATTGTTCGAGAGGCTACTGCAGTAGTTATTGAACGACTTGGTAAATACAACAGAATAGCGACATCTGGTTTCAGCTTGCTGATCCCTTTTATTGACAGAAAAGCTGCGATTATCAATCTTCGCGTTCAACAATTGGATGTAACTGTGGAAACCAAGACGAAGGACAATGTGTTTGTTAACCTACAGGTGTCTGTGCAGTTTCGAGTGGGAAAAGACCAGGTAAAAGAAGCGCACTATTCGTTGGATAATCCACGTAACCAGATAGCATCCTATGTATTTGATGATGTTCGCGCTGAAGTACCTCGCTTGGATCTGGATGATGTTTTCGCCAAAAAAGAGGATATCGCATTAGCAGTACAACGCAACATCCACGACAGTATGGATGAGTATGGATACCATATTCTTAAAGCGTTGATCACTGATATTGATCCAGATCATAAAGTAAAGGAATCTATGAACAGAATTAACGCTGCAAAAAGAGAGAAGGAAGCTGCAGCAGAAGAAGGAGAAGCTAAAAAGATCAAGATCATTAAGGAGGCAGAAGCAGAAGCAGAATCGAAAAGATTATCCGGAGAAGGTATTGCTCGACAGCGTTTGGAGATCGTTAGAGGTTTCAAAGAATCAGTTGAAGATTTCCATAAGTCACTTGAGACAGTAACTCATGAGGAGATTATGCAGTTCGTTTTGATGACTCAATATTTTGATACGATCAAAGACATTGGAGCAAACTCAAAGAATTCTTCAATACTTATGCCTCACTCACCAGGGGGTATGAAAGACTTTCAGGAACAGATCATCAATGGAACCTTTATAGGTACCCAAATGAAGGATGATATTGGCAAAACTAATCCAACAAGAAAAAAGGACGCTGAATAAGCGTCCTTTTTTTTTATTGTTCTATGAAGTTCAATAAGGTTGTCAAGTAGTTTGAATACCCCATGATAAATGGTGTGTCTTCATGATCTCCACCAGGAACACGGACTGCTGTTTTTGATGGTCCCTGGTAGTTGTTATAGACAATTTCACCATGTTTGTCTATCTCTAGGAAACTATCTGACTCTCCATGGATCCACAATAATGGGATATTTACCTTTTTAATCTCTTCAGCATTATCGATCTTAACATTAACAAAATAGCTTGAAGGTAATGCAAGAATCGAAGCATCCTGGATCATTTTCTCCGCAGAAGCAAAAGGTGCTTCAAGGATCATCTTAGATGGTGCTAAAGTAAATTTAGTTGGATTCCCTGCAACTTCACAAGTTGGAGCCGATCCCAGCGAGAATCCAAAAATCACCAAACGATCACTTGTCAATCCATTATCTTTTAGCCATTGCAGGGCTCCGTTTACAGCATCGTACATGTTTTGTTCGGTAGGATCACCCTCAGACATTCCATATCCCGGATAATCAACCATTAATACGCCAAATCGACTTTTGCCCCCCATGTTGGAGTATAGTTTCTGACGTGGCCAGTAAAAATCAATATTGTCAGCAGTTCCATGACAATAAAGGATGACTGTATCAACTGCAATCCGTGAAAGTTCTCCAGTGTACAATGCGGAAATATTCAAGTGTTGTCCTTCAGACTGAATTGGAATATTGATCAGATGGATCATAGAATCAGCTACATCATATTCACTTCCTACTTCAAGTGTGATTCGGCCTGTATAATCATCCAATAAGTATTGGTCTGCTTTTACGTTATTGAATAGGAAATCGTCCAGTCGTTTTCTGCATGATGCAATAACAAGAACAAGAGAGATTCCAATGAATAGTATTTTTTTCATTTTCATAGTTTGTAATTAACACCAAAATAAAGACCTAAACCACCTCGGTTTCCTAAAATGCTTTTATAATCGACTACGATCTTCTCGTTCGAAACATATGGAGCAAGAATTTTAGCTTCCAATGTATAGTTCCATTTGCCTCGATCGAATGTATGTCCGATTTGTGGAGAGCAGATAATATGCTGTTGTACCTTCGTGCCATTCGCACCTTCAGCGCGTAATTCGAACCAGTTGCTCAATCCGAAATACAGGTAATTCACTTTTGATTTACCATCTTTTTCTTTGTTGTGGTAATCCATATAATAGTTGGCATCCAGTTGCGGATATAGACTTGCTCTTTTTTCGAAGACATCGATCATGAAGTTCAATTCTGGAGCAATACTTACCCCTTTGTTGTTGTTTTCATTTTTCCAGATACTATGACTAGTACCAAAATCAAACTGCACAACGCCAAATACTGAGGAAGTGGTATGGAAATTACCATAAACGGTAGTTTTCGGTGTTAAACCATAACCATATCCAAAGGTTGTAAAGGGTATCGGCATGGTGGCAATCCCCGGAACATTGATGACAGGCCCTCCGAAGCTTGCCGTAACAGCATGTTGTTTATGTTCTAGGGGTTTAACAAAACGGGTGGGAGCACATGCTGTGATAAATCCAAAAAAACCAATAAAAACGAGGGTTTTGTGGATTTTTATTTGCTGAACAAATTCTTGGTTAAACATTCTGGTTAAATTTAGCGTGAAGATAAATATTAGTGGAAGATCTGCATTACAAAACATTGAAATTGCTTTCAGAAGGTGAATACCGTGAGAAAGGGTCGAAGTTTATTGCGTATGCAGTACCTTGTAAATCTGAAGAAGAAGCTAAGGGTTATCTCAATGAATGGAGAAAAGCCCATAACCAAGCAAGACATGTGTGTTATGCATATCGTTTTGGATATGAAATGAAGGTATTCAGAGCAAATGATGATGGCGAGCCTTCGAATTCTGCCGGGGCACCAATACTTGGTCAGATCCAATCGTTTGAATTAACTGATGTACTCATAGGTGTTGTGCGATATTTTGGAGGAACAAAATTGGGTGTAGGAGGATTAATCAATGCCTACAGAATAGCCGCAAAAGAAGCGTTGGAATTAGGTGAAATTATCGAATTGCCAGTGGTGAAATCGGTGAAAGTGGAGTTTAGCTACGATCAGATGCCTGATGTGATGAAATTGATCAAATCACATGAGCTGTCAACTAGAGATAATGATTTTGGATTGAATTGTAGTTTTTCTGTCGATCTCCCGATCCTCAGGTCAGAACAGATTAGTCAATTGTTGATGGAAATTGACGGAGTTGAAGTAACGGAAGAAATTTAAAAGAATGGAATTATTAAAAAAGCTTGTTGAGATTAGGGGTGCTTCTGGAGATGAGTCCGGAATCAAGGAATTTATTGCAGACTATGTAAGAACTAACTCAAAAAATTGGTCGAGTGTTCCTGAGATCGTGGAGGGAGATGATTTTCAGGATTGTTTGATTCTCATTTTCGGAAAACCAAGAACGGCAATTTATGCCCATACGGATACGATTGGATTTACATCTGGATATGGAAAAGATCTGATCAAAATTGGAGGGCCAAGGTTGAATGATGGAATCCAGCTGGTGGGTTCAGATTCTAAAGGAGAAATAGAAACTGAGCTATTGGTGATAGAAGATGAGGATGGAGGGAAAGATCTTCAGTATGTATTTGATCGTGAGATCGATAGAGGAACTATATTGATATTTAAGCCCGATTTCAGAGAAACGGATGAATATATTCAGTCTCCATATATGGATAATAGACTAGGAGTATGGTCCGCATTAAAAGTGGCTGAAACTCTTGAAAATGGAGCAATTGTCTTTTCAACCTATGAAGAACACGGTGGAAACAGTGTCGGGTTTTGTGCAAAGTACTTATACGAAAAATACGAGCTTCGCCAATCGTTGATCTCAGATATTACCTGGGTAACAGAAGGAGTTAAACATAGTGGAGGTGTTGCTATCAGTATGAGAGATAGCGGAATTCCAAGAAAGAAATACCTCGATCGTATTATTGCCTTGGCAAGAGAATCTGGAATTAAATTCCAATTGGAAGTTGAATCTGCCGGGGGAAGTGATGGAACACAATTGCAGCGATCTGATTTACCTATTGATTGGTGTTTTATTGGCGCTCCTGAAGATAATGTA
The DNA here is from genome assembly GCA_937899625.1 of uncultured Bacteroidota bacterium. Classification (GTDB taxonomy): domain Bacteria; phylum Bacteroidota; class Bacteroidia; order Flavobacteriales_D; family Crocinitomicaceae; genus M0103. Next base: position 11,819 of record CALCCB010000084.1, on the reverse strand, counting down.
CATACACCTGATGAAAAAGTATTTAAATATGATATCATGTGTATGGTAGAAATGTATAAATTTCTAATGAAAACACTTTGATAATCAATGGAGTAAAAATAATTGTTGGAGTTGAAGTATTGTTTTTATTTTCAATCCAACCAACAGGGAACGTATGAAGGAATTTTGTCAACAATACTCTTACAATAAGGATCAGTTAGAAATTATTCAGAAGGATGAAAAATTCTTTTCTGACAAGGGGAATTTCAACGTTGATGCCCTGAAAGGTAATATGGTCCACTGGTTGAATTTTCATCGGATCACAGACAAGAGTGAAATTGAGAAATTCTGGATGAATCAAGGGTTCCACAGGGTATCACTGGAAGATGTGTTCACTGAGAAAATGAGACCAAAAGTTGAAGAATTTGATGATTATATCTTTTTTTCTATCCAATCGGCATTACCTGTGAATGAGGAAAATTACCTCTTGCAAAAAGAACAGATGAGTTTTGTATTAGGGAAAAATTACTTGATTTCTTTTCAGGAAAGATCTTCTGATCATTTTACTGATCTCAGGGAAAGAATTCACAATTCAGTAGGACGGACGCGAGAAAAAGAGGCCGATTTTTTGTTGTTTAAAATGTTGGATGCGATCGTGGACAATTATTTTGAGGTTCTCGACAATATTTCAGAATTGATATTAAGTCTGGAGTCCAGGATCATGAGAGCTTCTTCACGACATACCCTTAGCTCTATCGAAAACCAAAAGAGAAAACTGATCGAATTAAGAAAGATTGTGATTCCAATGAAGGACATCGCAATCAATCTGGAGAGACAAACCAATGATTTTTTATCGAAGGAAAATCAGCCTTATTTCTCTGATCTTAAGGACAGCTGTCTATCTATATTAGATGAGATCGAAAGTAATAAACAGGCATTAGAGAGTTTGACTAACCTTTATTACGCTGATCAGAGTCAGAGGATGAATGAGATCATGAAGGTTCTCACAATTGTTAGTGCGATATTTATTCCGTTGACCTTCATAGTGGGAGTGTATGGGATGAATTTCAAGTATATGCCTGAACTGGAATACCGATACGGTTATTATGTTGTGATAGCAGCAATGTTTATTATTGGAATAACACTACTTCTCTTTTTTATTAAACGAGGCTGGTTAAAGAAGAAATAAAAAAGGCCGCATTTGCGGCCTTTTCATTTATCAGAATTTATTACTAAACCAATACTTTAGGTGCAGCAGCCAGGATTTCCTGACTTGTTTCTGCAGCATATTTTTCAAAGTTCTTAACGAACTTAGAAGCAAGGTTATTAGCAGTTTCATCATATGCAGACTTGTCAGCCCAAGTACCTCTTGGATTTAGGATCTCAGAAGGAACACCTTCACAAGAAGTAGGCATCATCAAATCAAATACTGGAAGTTTTTCAAAAGAAACGTTATCCAGTTTTCCAGTCATTGCAGCAGTGATCATTGCGCGAGTATAAGAAAGCTTCATTCGGCTTCCAACTCCATACGAACCACCAGTCCATCCTGTATTGATCAACCAAACTTTGATATCTGTCCCTTCCAGTTTTTCACCAAGAAGTTTTGCATACTTCGCAGGATGTAATGGAAGGAATGCTGCACCGAAACATGCAGAGAAAGTTGTCGTTGGTTCAGTAATACCAACTTCAGTTCCAGCAACCTTTGCTGTATAACCTGACATGAAGTGATACATCGCCTGCTCCTTCGTCAAACGTGAGATTGGAGGCAGTACACCAAATGCATCAGCTGTAAGGAAGAAAATGTTCTTTGGCGCATTTCCAACAGAAGGATCAGCAATGTTATCGATGTGATGTATTGGATATGATACTCTTGTGTTTTCAGTGATCGATCCGTCTGCGTAATCTGGAGTTGAAGTTCCATCTACAAATCCTATGTTCTCTAAGATCGCTCCAAATTTGATCGCATCATAGATCTGAGGTTCCTTTTCTCTTGAAAGATCGATCGTTTTCGCGTAACATCCACCCTCAAAATTGAAGACAGAATCATTTGCCCAACCGTGCTCGTCATCTCCGATCAAACGACGATTTTCGTCAGAAGAAAGCGTTGTTTTTCCAGTTCCTGATAGCCCAAAGAAGATCGCTGTATCGTGTTCTTCATTTCCAATGTTCGCCGAACAGTGCATTGACAAAACACCTTTTTCATGAGGAAGAACGTAATTCAATACAGAGAAGATTCCTTTTTTGATCTCTCCTGTATAACCAGTACCACCAATGATGATCATCTTTTTCGTGAAGTTCAGGATAGCAAAGTTATGCTGTCTTGTTCCATCGATCTCAGGATCAGCAAGGAATCCAGGAGCGCATACAATATGCCATTCAGGATCAAAATTCTCCATTTGCTCAGCAGTTGGACGAAGGAACATGTTGTAAGCAAACATGTTGGACCAAGGGAATTCAGTAACAATACGGATATTCATTTGAAAACGAGGATCAGCACAAGCATAAGCATCACGAACGTAAACATCTTTGCCGTTCAAGTAAGCTTTCATTCGATTGTACAATGCATCAAACTTCTCAGGAGAAAATTTGATATTGATATCTCCCCACCACACTGAATTTTCAGTTTTTTCATCGAATACCACGAAACGATCTTTAGGAGATCTTCCGGTAAATTCACCTGTCTCAATTGCAATGGCACCTGTGTCAGTTAACACTCCCTGACCGTTGATGATCGTGTCTTCAACAAGTTCTGCAGGTGTTAAGTTCCAGAATTGATTACCAAGATTTGTTAAGCCGATTGCGGATTTCAGATCGGCGTTTTTACCGTGTTTTCCAAATACACTCATACGATAGTTTTTAAAGCTCGCGCTCAATTGTTGCCTGCAAAATTAACACTTGGCTTTGTAGTGGTCTTTAATTTAAGTGCATTTTTTCTCACAAAAATCAATCTTTTGTTAACAAAAACATTACTTAACTATTGATTGTCAAGTTGTTAAATTTGGACAAAAGAGGGTTTAGACTAACTCCTTTAATGCTTCAATTGCACTTCGGATATTTTTTCGGACATCAAGAATACTGGCATCCATCATGTAACAGGGTGCAGTGATGATCTTGTTTGTCGAATCGACTTGTATCTCCCGGATACTTTTCATCTCTGTGAGTGCTCCTGTTTGCTCTATGCCATCGGAGAATTCTTTGATATTATATGGAGAATCTTCTTTATCGGTTCCAATGGTCATATCTGCTTTGATAGAAGATCCTTCAAGGGCTTTAGCCAGAACTACGGGACTTACGCACAACGCGACGATCGGTTTACCTACATTGATCATGTTCACAATTAATAATTTTACTTTTGGATTGATCTCACTTTGTGGTCCATGAAAAGCCCAACTTGTGAAATTCTTTGCGCTTCCGAATCCGCCCGGTATGACTAGTGCATCAAGATCTGCAGGTGAAACTTGACTGATCTCTGCGATATTTCCTCTTGAAACCCTTGAAGCCTCTACCATCATGTTTCTGGTTTCTCCCATTTCTTCTCCGGAAATGTGGTTAATTACGTGAAATTGAGGCTCATTAACTCCAATACACACTGCTTCAGCTCCTATTTCTTCGATCGCCAGAAGGGTTAAAACAGCTTCCTGAATTTCAGCACCGTCATAAACTCCGCAACCGGAAAGTAAAACACCAATTTTCATTATTTTGAGGTATATGTATATTTAATTTTTTCTTTCCACCCTTCCAATTGAAGGTAGATCTCACTACCATCTTGTTCCTGATAGGTAAGGACACTAATGTCGAAGATCAGTCGCTCTGACATCAATTTTTCACATTCTCCATTCTCTCCGTTGTGTATGAGTCTTATTGAACGAATAGGAGGTAAAGATTTGGCGATCATAGGTGATCCGATCAGATCGAAAACTGGTCTCTGACAACCACTATAGCTGATCTGAAGCTCCATGTTGTTGCCGTCAACCACAACTTCACTGATCATGATTCCCTCAGAAATCCCTTCAGATAAATCGCCAATTTTCGCGACTAATTTTTGGGGTTTTTGAAAGTTGCTTTCAGTGCTATTATTTTGAATTGAGTCGGTCATACTGTTTTCTTTCGATTTACACCCGAAGAGAAGGACCAATAAACTTAAGAGAAATAGTGTTTTCATACCTTTTTTTCTAGGTTATTCCAAAGATAATACCACAAGCCAAATAATCCATTCTTTTTATAGAATCTCTTTGTTTTTGTTTCTCTAAATTTGCACTATGAAAACGAAAACGCTCAAAAAAAATAAGGTCAACGTTGTGACGCTGGGATGTTCTAAGAATCTTTTTGATTCAGAGGTGATGATGGCACAGTTGAAGGCGAATAATTTTGAGGTCGAGCATGAAGCCAAACAAGATGATTCTGAGATCGTGATCATCAATACCTGCGGCTTTATTGATAATGCAAAGCAAGAATCTATCGATACCATCCTACGTTATGCAGAAGCTAAGGCGGAAGGACTGGTTGATAAAGTGTACGTGACTGGTTGCCTATCTGAAAGATATAAAGATGATCTTGAGCAAGAGATACCAGAAGTGGATGCTTTCTTCGGTACAAGAGATCTACCTCGATTATTGAAGACATTGAAAGCAGATTACAAAGCAGAACTGGTTGGAGAACGATTATTGACTACTCCAAATCATTATGCGTATTTGAAAATCGCCGAAGGATGTGATCGTCCATGCTCATTTTGTGCAATCCCATTAATGCGCGGGAAACACCTTTCAACTCCGATTGAAGATCTTGTGACCCAAACAAAAGGACTTGCAGCAAAAGGAGTTAAGGAAATTATGTTGATCGCACAAGACCTAACTTATTACGGACTTGATCTTTACAAGAAAAGAGCACTTTCGGATTTGGTGAAGCGTTTGTCGGATATTGAAGGAATTGACTGGATTCGACTTCACTATGCTTTTCCATCTGGTTTCCCAATGGATGTGTTAGACGTGATGAACGAACGAGCTAATGTGTGTAATTACCTTGATATGCCTTTACAGCATGGATCAACGAAGATCCTTCAAGCGATGAGAAGAGGAATTACCAGAGAAAAAACAGAAGAACTTGTTAATGAGATCAGAAGTAAAGTACCGGGAATTGCTTTAAGAACTACATTGATCGCAGGATATCCCGGTGAAACAGAAGCAGATTTTCAGGAAATGTATGACTGGGTGGAACGTTCAAGGTTTGATAGACTTGGGATCTTCACCTATTCTCACGAAGAAAATACGCATGCCTATAATTTCGAAGATGATGTGCCGGAAAAGGAGAAGCGAAGAAGAGCTGACCTGATCATGGAATTGCAGTCTGGAATTTCTTATGATCTGAACCAACAAAAAGTCGGAAAATCATATAAAGTTTTGTTCGACAGAGCTGAAGGCGATTACTTTATTGGAAGAACTGAATTTGATTCACCAGAAGTGGACAATGAGGTTCTGGTCAAAAAGCAGGATGCATATGTGAGGATTGGTGATTTTTCAAATGTGGAGATCATCTCTGCAGACCATTATGATCTTTACGGTAAACTGATCTGATGTGAAAATGAAGAAGTTGAAATATCTCTTGATCTTTCTGCTTCCAGCAACGGTAGCGATCTCATTTTTATCTAAAGGATTATTCTCATTTGCACCGGTTGTCATTTTTTTCATCATTGTACCTCTTTTGGAATTGGTGTTACCACCAGATTCGTCTAATCTGACCGAGGAAGAGAGGTTGTCGGCAGAAAGAGATCCTTTCTACGACTGGTTGATCTATCTTTTAGTTCCAATTCAGTACATTTTTCTCTTTTATTTCCTGGCAACAGCGATCGAAACCGAGGATCAACTTACATTGGTTGGACGAACGATCTCAATGGGTTTGATGTGCGGAGTTATCGGAATTAATGTAGGGCATGAATTGGGACATCGATTGGATCGAAAGGAGCAGTTTCTCGGAGAGTTGTTGTTGCTGACCTCAACGGATACTCATTTTTTACCGTATCACAATCGTGGGCATCATACCAATGTTGGTACTCCTCAAGATCCAGCCACTGCAAGAAGAAATGAGCCCATTTATCTATTCTGGATCCGATCGCATTTCGGAAGTTATCTTCTGGCATGGCAGATCGAGATTCAACGCATGAAGATCATGAAAGTGTTTGTATTCAGCTTGAAGAACAGAATGGTGTTATATACTATCCTACAAACTGTTCTTTTTGTGCTCATTGGCATATTTATCGGGAAAGAGGCGATTTTGTTTTTTCTTTTCAGTGCCATAATTGGAATTCTTCTTTTAGAGACGGTAAATTACATCGAGCACTATGGATTAATGAGAGAGAAAAGGGAAAATGGCGTTTACGAAAGGGTCAGAAGGTCACATTCCTGGAATTCGAATCATGTGTTGGGAAGAGCAATTCTTTTCGAGTTAAGTCGTCATTCTGACCATCATTACAAAGCTGACCGACCATATCAGCTACTGGAGCATCATGATGAATCGCCACAAATGCCGTCCGGCTATCCGGGTATGATGCTTCTATCTTTGATTCCACCTGCTTTTTTCAAGGTTGTAAATCCCTTGATCGAAAAAAAATAAAGTTCAGGCAACCCTTATTATTTGAAAGGGTAATTAGGATGAACTTTAAAATGGAAATCATGAAAAAAGCAGCAATTTCAATGTACATTCTCCTGGCAGGATCAATGTTTGTGTTTCAGTCTTGTGAGGATGATCCGATTTGTCCAAATGGAAACGACGGAAATGATAATGATTCAACGTGGATTTACGATTCAACGTTCTATAATGGTGATCCAAATCAAGACCCATACGATTCCACTGGAAACAATAACAATGGGAATGATCCGTTGGATTCACTAAATTGGGGTGGCGGGACTGATCCAAACGATTCTTTAGGAGGAAACTGATTTGTGCAAACAATAGACAAGCAAATATTAAAAAAATTCACTGCAGGCGAAAAGGCAGCATTCGATATGATCTATTCTGCCTATTCACCTGGGATGTATAGTATTTGTTTGCGATATACCCGATGTAGGGATGACGCTCAGGACGTTTTGCAGGAAGCTTTCATCAAAGTCTATGAAAAAAGATCCTATTACAATACTGAAATGTCTATAGGCGCCTGGATCAAGACAATTACAATTCGCACAGCATTGAATTATATCAGGCAGAACTATAAATTGATCCTTACGGATTCTGAACAAATGTTCGAGCAAGATGCAACTGTGAATGAAGAAACGACCGTTTCGTCAAGAAAAGCGGAACTGTTAAAAGTTCTTCAGGAATTGCCTGATGGTTATCGTACGGTTTTCAACTTGTACACCATTGACAATTTAACACATAAGGAGATAGCAGAGCATCTTGGAATAAGTGAAGGAACCTCAAAATCACAGTATTTCAAGGCAAAAAAAATGATCCATGAAAAACTGGAACTAACACCAAAATACAATGAAGCAATTTGACGAAATAGAGGATCTTTATCGAAATGAATTTGCTGATTTTCAGGAAATGCCTCCTGCATCGGTTAAATCATCGATAGATGAAGTGTTGTTTGCCTCTGGGAAAAACAGAGGAATGAATTACTGGTATTATGGTGGAGGAATTCTAATGATCATTTTCCTTCTTTTACTTTCAGGGAACGAATCTGCTGTCTCTCAGGATCAATTATTATCCCAGTCTAATATACATAATGAGATAGGGAAACAAAACAAAGGAGAGGCTGGGAAAACAAAGTTAAATGATTCAGAGCCTTTTAAAATTCTAAAAAATGAAGATGCCCAGTTCGAATCTGAATTGAATAGGGCTCATAAACCAAAAAGAACTACTGTCAATAAGGAGGAAAGAGCAAAAGCTACTATTGTCATTGTTGAAGATCTTGAAAATAAAGCAACTTCGGGGCTTGCAGATGTTTCATCAAAAGGAACAGAGACTGCTGCAATAAGCGACACGTCTTCTACAGATGAGGAAATGGCTGCTACAGAAGGTCCTGAGGAGAATGAGCTTCCGATATTGGATCAACCATTTAAAAGGACATCCTTTTTATCAATATATGGAGGAATAGGAGAATTCTCATCACGAATAAAAAATACGGATACTGCCTCGATCGCAAGAGATATGGAAATGAATTTTGGAATTGAATACGGCAGACGAATGAATGAACGATGGTCTTTGGTGAGTGGTATAAATTACACGGGGTTCCGTGAGATGTTCCAACGTCATTATCAGGATCTCGATACTTCTGTGATCACAGGGTATGAACAAGTGATCTCATATGATTCGGTCAATCAGGTGAATGACACAACGTATTTACCGATGTACCTTGAATTCGAAAACAATGAATCGTTCACTTATCGAGTGAATTCATTTTCGATTCCAATAGCCTTCAAATACACATTGAATAACGAGTCGAAATTCGATTATGGAGTATATGGTGGATTGGTACTTAATTTCAATAGTGTTTCGGTGCTTGAATCAAATTCACTGGCAGTTTACTCTACAACCAAAACATTCGGTATGACCGCAGTCTTGAGACCAGAGTTTGCTTATCATTTAGAAAGAATGTCAATTGGTGCTTACGGTCGTTTTGCCGCAGATCTCATCCCGGCTTTGAATTATTCTCCAATCCGAAGGGATCGGCTAAGTGCCGGGGGAGGACTATTCCTGCGAATTGATTTGTAATCAGACTTTATTTCTTGGGTGAAAGCTCACAATCGCATCCCTCAAGAATCGTTGATCCAGGTGGGTATAGATTTCAGTTGTGGTAATTGATTCATGGCCCAGCATTTCCTGTATTGCTCTAAGGTTTGCACCTCCTTCGATCAAATGGGTAGCAAACGAATGCCTGAAGGTGTGCGGAGATATGGACTTTTTCAATCCAATCGCCGCTGCCAGATTTTTAATGATCGTAAAGATCATTACTCGGGTCAGCTGTGCTCCTCTGCGATTTAAAAAAACAATATTCTCATTACCAGGAACAATATTCTGATGTCTCCTGATATGATCATTGTAGAGCTTGATCTCCTTTTCTACAGATGGACTCACGGGTACCAGCCGTTCTTTGTTCCCTTTACCAATCACCCGAATAAAGCCTTCCTCGAAGAAAAGGTCCGAAAACTTCAAGTTGACCAATTCACTTACGCGTAAGCCGCAAGAATAGAGAGTCTCGATGATCGCTTTGTTGCGATGTCCTTCCTGCTTAATCATATCCACAGCCGAAATCAGTGCATCGATCTCTTCGATGGTCAAAACTTCAGGAAGTTTTCTTCCGATCTTTGGCATTTCGAGTAATTCAGAAGGATCATCATGAATGACGTCTTCTAGAAGCAGGTAACCGAAGAACTGCTTCACTCCGCTTACAATTCTTGCTTGACTTCTTGCCGATAAACCCAGATCGTATAACTCGACGACGAAATCTTTGAGATCTGAATATTTGATCTCTTTTGGGGATAAATTTTTGGATTCAGCGAAATCTCGGAGTTTAGCGACATCGTTCTGATAGGCAAAGACTGAATTTTCAGCCAAACCTTTTTCAATTTTCAAGAAAGAAACAAAATCCTTAATATAGCGTTCCCAATTCATCCTTATGAGAATATTGATCATCAATGGCCCTAACTTGAACCTGATAGGTACCAGAGAAACACAAATATATGGTATTCAGCGATTCGAAGATTTTCTATTGGATCTTCAAGCGAAGAGTTCTTCTGAATTGGAGTATTACCAATCCAATATAGAGGGCGAGATCATCAATAAGATACAGGAATCTGATCACGATGGTATTATCTTGAATGCGGGTGGATATACACATACTTCAGTAGCAATAAGAGATTGTGTAGCTGGAGTTAAAACACCGGTAATAGAGGTGCATATCTCTAACATTACATCCAGAGAATCATTCAGACATACTTCGATGATCTCGCCGGTTGCTGAAGGGTGTATTTTTGGATTTGGATTGGAAGGTTACCGACTTGCGGTCAATTATTTTGAGACGAAAAGTCGCTGATTCAACTCACTAAACTTTCTGATCCCTTTAAAATATCGGGCGAATAATATACTTCCTCTGTAAAGTCCGGCTGCATTATAATTTGTTCTTTGCTGCTTGATTTCTTTCCTTTGCGCTAAAAGAGTTCTAATTCTGCCATACATTGCCATGTGCGCCATGAAAACGCTTTTTAAATGACTCCATTCTCCTCGTACAAAAAATCGAATTCCAGATGTTCCGTCTAGAAATAATCGGTGGATCAATTTGGGGAATAGGGGACCAGGATGATTTTTAACGATCATGAAAAGACTGTTTCTGAAGTTCAGATAACTTTTTCGTGGCGATAAATAGGGTAGGGTTCCACCCCCAACGTGGTAGATTACAGAATCTGGATTTACCATGAATCTATGTCCCATCCCTTTTAATCTCCAGCACAGATCAATTTCTTCCATATGAGCAAAAAAAGCCTCATCAAATCCGCCGGCTTTATGGAACAAATCTGCTCTTATGATTAACGCAGCACCACTAGCCCAGAAGATTTCTGACTTCCCGTCATATTGTCCATGGTCAAGCTCGAATTTGTCAAAAATCCTACCTCTGCAAAATGGAAAATAATTTTGGTCCAGAAATCCACCCGAAGCTCCTGCGTGTTCAAATAGATCTCGCTGTTGATAGGACATGATCTTTGGTTGGCAGCCTGCAATGGTGTTGTCATCCATCATTGTGATGAGTGGGCTAAGCCAATTCGGAGTAACTTCAATATCACTGTTAAGTAACACGTAATAATCAGCTTTCACCTTTTTTAAAGCGTCATTATATCCCTTGGCAAATCCACCGTTCGAATCATTGATAATTATTTCAACTGAAGGGAACTTTGCTTTAACGTAATCTACAGAACCATCTGTAGATGCATTGTCTGCAAGAATGATACGAGCATTGCTTGAATATTCGATAACCTTTCCGAGAAATTGATCAAGGAACTTTTTACCGTTCCAGTTTAATATGACTACAGCAGTATCTTTCACGTCTAACTTTGGCCAGCAATATTACAGATTAATATTGACGGAACAAGTCATTCGATGTTCCACCATAGTGTTGCTCATTGTAGAGATTAGGATCGTCGACGTTACCATTATCCGTATTCCTCTTTGATAGAGTGCGTGGCCATGAAGGATTTTTTAATTCTCCAACCATATCAGAGTGAAGCAACAAATAGGTGTTGTTGACAAGGTTCGGATTGTAGAAAATAAAACGCTTATTACTGAAATTTTTGATCTTATTGTATTGCCAGATTTCGTATGGATATTCTGTAGGACTATTTTCTTTCATAGTTATAGTGGTTGGAGCCCCATACTGAAGGTAAACCCTTCCTCTATCGGTTTCGAATCCCTCTTGAAAATTATTCGAATAAAGTCTTTCCACCAGTTGAATCTGCATTTTGTATTTGATCCATCCTTCATAAGGATTGTCAGGTGATGTTGTTAGCCAGAATGCTTGTATATGCTTTCTTTGCTTTTCCAGATCTTTCGATTTAATGGTCGCCAAAATATTTTTTACTTCCGCCGGACCAGAGATCGGAATAAGACTTTCTAAATAGAATGTTACGCTATCATCCAAGATTGATTCCTGAAACCGTGGATCTAAAATGATCGCTTCAGTATTCAAAAACACATCAACATCATTACTGCGCTCAAATTCATAATCTTGTGTAGCAAGTTCAATAAGACTTCTCGATAAAAGCGTGTAGCTCAGGGTATATTTACCAGTAGGTAATTTGGATATATCTACCTTTTTAAAAATTGGGATCACTTGTCCGGTTTGATGTCTTGTAAAAACA